>JAXDHL010000357.1:0-13714 GCA_034664525.1 Solirubrobacteraceae bacterium | reverse complement strand
AGCTCGCGCACCTCAACCTGCTGCCGCAGGGCCAGCCCGAGCGCCACCGCCGCACGCGCTCGATGGTCGAGGCGGCGGAGCGGTACTTCGGGTCGTGCACGAGCCATCGCGAGTGCGAGGCGGCGTGTCCGAAGGAGATCAGCATCGACTTCATCGCGATGCTCAACCGCGACTACCGCAGCGCGCGGCGCGCGCGATGAACCCGGCCCAGATCGACCGGCTGCTCGCCGGCGTGCCGGCGAGCGCCGGCGATCCCCACCGCCGGCGCGTCGACGCCTACGCGGCCACCGCGCGTCGCTGCGACGAGCGGATCACGGCGCGGCGCGCCGAGCTCGAGCGCGCGCTGCGCCGCGTCGGCGAGGCGGCCGAGCCCGGCAGCCGGCTCGACGCCGCCGACGAGGCGATCCGGCTCGCCGGCGAGCTGGACGCGCTCGAGCGGGTCCAGCCGCGGATCGATTCGTGGCTGCGCGTCGCCGTCGGCGCCGTCTCGGACGACCCGGGATCAGCGCCCTTCGGCGAGGGTCCCGCGTAGGTTCCCTACAAAGCTTGTCGTCTTTAGGGTAAAGTGCGCGCCGCGGCGGGCCCTGAGCCCGTCGCCGGCTCGCCTGGTGACCAGCCGGGCGGGCCGTTCCGGTTGCACGGTCACGCTCGGCCCTCCCCAGGGATGGCCGCCGCATGGCCGCGATCGGGCCCTGAAACAGCAAGAAAGGATTCGTATGCGATCGAGAACCGGTCCGCTTCGCCTGGCGGGACGCGCCCGCCACGTCCTCGTGGCTTCGATGCTGTGCGGCGCCGCGGCGCTCGGCGTCACGGACGCCGCGTTCGCGGCCGGGCCGACCGCCGAGACGCTGCCGACGGACGCCACGCTGCTGAGCGACAGCTACGCGCTGCTCAGCGGCGTGGTCAACCCGCACGGCTTCAACACCGTCTACCGCTTCCAGTGGGGGAAGACGACCGCGTACGGCAACACCACGCCGGTCACGCAGGCCGGCAACGGCAAGGCCGACGTGCCCGTGGACGTGTCGCTGGACACGCTGAAGCCGAACACGACCTACCACTACCGCCTGGTCGCGTCGCCGGTGAAGGCCGACGGCGACTTCGCCTACCTCGGCGACGTCGTGGGCGCCGACCGGAGCTTCAAGACCACCCCCAGCCTTGGCGTGCGCTTCAAGGGCACGTCGGCGAAGGTCGCCAAGACGAAGGCCAGGGTGAAGCTCAAAGCCGTCGGGCCGGCCGGCGAGAAGGCGGGCGGGAGGCTCACGCTGAAGGCGCGGATCGGCAAGAAGCTCCGCAGCATCGGCTCGGCCAAGTACAGCATCGCCACCGGCAAGTCCAAGACCATCGCGGTCAAGCTCTCGAAGGCCGCCAGAAGCGCCCTGGCGCAGTCCGGCGCCCACACGCTCAAGGTGACCGCGAGCGCCAAGACCAACGGCGTCAAGAAGCCCGTGACCCGCAAGCTCGTCCTGAAGGCCTGACATGAACGCACCACGCATCCAGCGCATCGGCGCGCTGCTCTCCCTGACCGCCGTCGCGCTCGCCGCGCCGGCGGCAGCGGAGGCCAAGACCATCATCGGCAGCGGCTCGAGCGTCGCCGAGCCGTACCTCCGGGTGCTGTTCGCCGGCTATCACAAGGTCAAGCCCAAGGTTCACTTCATCTACACCGCGGACGGCGGCAACGCGGGCGTCAAGGACGTCCAGCAGGGCCGCAGCCAGTTCGCGGTCAACACCCGGCCGCCGCTGCCGAGCGACTCGGGCACGACGTACCGCCAGCTGTTCCTGGACGGCCTCTGCATCGACGTCAACTCCGCCAACGCGCTCAGCGGGCTGTCGATCAGCTCGCTCGCCGACATCTTCCTCGGCACGGTGACGAACTGGAGCCAGGTCGGCGGCTCGAGCCTGTCGTCGACGATCGACCCGGTCGGCCGCGACTCGACCGCCGGCACCTACACGTTCTTCCAGAGCGCGGTGCTGCAGGGCAAGACGCAAGCGACCAACGTCAACCCGGTGACGTCGGACGGCCTCGTGGCCAACGCCGTCGCCAAGGACCCGAACGCGATCGGCTACGTGGGGTTCGCGCATTCCAAGGGCACGGGTCTGAAGACGCTGACGCTCAACGGCAAGGCGTGCGCGCCCAAGAACGTCAAGGACCAGTCGTACCCGCTGTCGCGCTACATCTGGTTCGTCTCCGGCAGCAACAACCCGGATCCGGCGGTCATCCGCTTCGCGACCTGGGTCCGCACCAGCCGGGCCGCCGGGAAGATCCTCACCAAGGCGGGCGCGGTCCCGGCGTTCAACAAGAAGTAGCCGGGGCGCGGTGCACGGCGACGACCTGCTGCCGGACGGGCCCGCACGCCGCGGGCCCGACGAGCGCGCCGGGCTGTGGCTCGGCGCGCTCGTGTGCGCCGTGCTGGCGCTCGTGCTGGCGATGGTCGTGTTCGTCGTGCACGAGGCGTGGCCGTCGTTCGCCCACAACGGCCTGCACTGGTTCGGCGGCGGCGGCGACGTCGATCGCCAGATCCAGGCGATCTTCACCTCGGGCGACCTGCGGCAGCGACCCGTCTACGCCTTCCACGCGTGGCCGCTGCTGTGGAGCACGCTGCTGATCACCGGCGGCGCCGTGGTGATCGCGTTCGTCTGCTCGCTGTTCGTCGCCGTCTTCATGGTCGAGTTCGCGCCGCCGTGGATGCAGGCCGTGCTGCAGCCGGTCGTCCGCCTGCTGGCCAGCGTGCCGTCCGTCGTCTACGGGCTGCTCGGGGTGCTGGTGGTCGTGCCGTTCATCGGCAACCACCTGATCACGGAGCACCAGAAGGCATCGGTGGCCTACGTCGTGTCGCTGAGCGGCTACAGCCTGCTCGCGGCGGTCCTGATCCTGACCGTGATGATCGCGCCGATCATGATCGCGGTCTTCGCCGACGGCCTGCGCGCCGTCCCGCGCGGATGGCTCGAGGGGTCGCTGGCGCTCGGGATCAACGAGTGGCGCACGTTCTGGAAGATCGCCGTCCGCACCGCGCGCCCGGTGCTGGTGGCGGGAACCGTGCTCGCGATCGCCCGCGCGCTGGGCGAGGCGATCATGCTCGCCATGGTGTCGGGCTCGGTCGGCTTCGCCCCGAAGCCGGCCGACGGCCTGATCTTCGTGTTCGAGCCGTCGCGGCCGCTGGCGGCGACGATCCTCCAGAACGCCGAGGAGCTCACCTCGCCGCCGATGCGCGACACGCTGTTCGCGATCGCCGCCGTGCTGCTGCTGTCGGCGGCGATGCTGTCCTTCACCGGCTGGGCGGTCAAGCAGCCGATGAAGCGCTACGGGGTGCGGGCGTGAGCGCCGCCGAACTCGCCCGGCCGCCGCACGAGGGGGCCCCGCCGCCGCTGCGCGCGCCCTGGCGGCTGCGCGACCGCGCCGGCCTCGCGCTGGCCTGGGCGCTCGGGCTGGCGTTCTGCGCGATCGCCGCCGCGATCGTGCTCTACCTGCTCGTGCAGGGGCTGCGCTACGTCCGCCCGCACCTGATCGTCACGCCACCGGCGGTCGGGTTCGACGAGCGCGACACCGGGGGCTTCCTGGACCCGTTGATCGGCACCTTCCTGGTCGGCGGGATGGCGATGGCGATCGCGCTGCCGGTCGGCATCGGCGTCGGCGTGTGGCTGAGCGAGTGGGGCCGTCCGCCGGCGCTCGCCCGCGCGGCCGAGTCGACCGTCGAGATGATCGCCGGCACCCCGTCGATCGTGCTGGCGTTGTTCGGGACGCTGATCTTCCAGAGCGGGCCGCTCGGCTTCCTGAGCCGGACCGCCGGCGGCGTGGTGTTCGGCCGCTCGTTCTTCGCCGCCGCGGCGATGCTCTCGCTGGTCGCCCTGCCGCTGGTCGTCGCCAGTGCCCGCGAGGGCCTGCAGGCGATCCCGGGGCACGTCCGCGAGGCCTCCTACGCGGTCGGCAAGACGAAGGCGACGACGACGCGCCGGATCCTGCTGCCGGCCGCGCGCCCGTCGATCGTCACCGGCGCGATGCTCGGCTTCGGCCGGGTGATCGGCGACACGGCGATCGTGGTCGTCCTGCTGGGGGCGACGCTGCGGATGGATCCGGTCGGCGCCACGCCGCTGCTCTCGACCCTGCGCGGCACCGGCAGCACGCTCACCACCTACGTCTTCCAGAACGCCCCGACCGGCGAGGGCAACCAGCCGACCAAGGCCTACGCGGCCGCCTTCGTGCTGCTGATGATCGTCCTGGCACTCAACGTCGCGGCCGGGCTCGCCGGCCGCAAGGGAAGGGCCCTGCGATGGAGTTGACGCCCCCGCCCGTCCGCCGGCTGCCGCTCGACGGCGCGGTGCCCGGCCGCCCGGCCGTCATCGACGAGCCGCCGCTCGCGCCGAGCGCGCCGGTCGCCTGGCGCCGCCACGAGCGCGAGCCCGCCTTCGCGATCGACCGGATGGCGCTCGAGGACGTCTCGATCGCGTATGCCGGGCGGCGCGCCGTCGACCGGGTGTCGCTGCCGATCCGCCAGGGCGAGGTGCTGGCGCTGATCGGGCCGTCGGGGTGCGGCAAGACGACGCTGCTGCGCTCGCTCAACCGGCTCACCGAGCTCACCCGGACCGCCTCGATGGAGGGCCGGATCACGCTCGACGGCATCGACGTCCGGCGCTTCGAGCCGACGGCGCTGCGGCGCCAGGTGACGATGGTCTTCCAGCAGCCGAACCCGTTCCCGATGAGCGTGTTCGACAACGTCGCCTACGTGCTGCGCGAGCAGGCCGCCCGGCGGCCCCGCCGCGCGCAGCTCGACGCGCGCGTGCGCGAGGCGCTCGCGCGCGCCGGCCTGCTCGCCGAGGTCGAGCACGACCTCGGCCATCCGGCGCTGCGGCTCTCCGGCGGCCAGCAGCAGCGGCTGTGCATCGCGCGCGCGCTCGCCGCCGACCCGGAGGTCCTGCTGCTCGACGAGCCGTGCTCGGCGCTCGACCCGCAGTCGACGCAGGTGATCGAGGACCTGATCGTCAAGCTGCGCGAGCAGGTGGCGGTCGTCATCGTCACCCACAACCTGCAGCAGGCGGCGCGGATCGCCGACCGCGTCGCGTTCATGTACCTGGGGGAGCTCGTCGAATACGGGACGGCGGCCCAGGTGTTCGGCGCGCCGCGCGAGCAGCGCACGAAGGACTACGTGAGCGGTGCGTTCGGCTAGCGCGCTCATGCTCCTGGTCGTGCTGCCGCTGGCCGGCTGCACCACGACCCAGGACGTCAACCAGCGCTACCGGCTGCGGGCGTCGCGCACGCTCGCGAGCCGCCAGCCGCTGCTCGTGCGCCGGGCGACGCCGGACGTGGTCGTGCGCGGCGTCTGGCTCGTGCGCGGTCACGGGACGGCGGTCATCGCCGAGCTCGCCAACCGGACGGCGCGCACGCTGACCGACCTGCCGGTGTCGGTCGGCCTCCGCCGGGCGGGCGGCCGGCGCGTGTACCTCAACCGGCGCGGCGGCCTCGACTACTTCCAGACCCACGTCGCCGCGCTGGCGCCGCACGCCACGCTGCGATGGGTCTTCACGACCGCCGGCCGTGCCGCGCACGGCCGGCCGTTCGCGACCGTCGGCGCCGCGCGCGGCCGGGCCGCGGCGCTGCCGCGCCTGACGGCGAGCACCGCCGGCACGGGAGGGGCGCTGCGCGTGCGCGTGCACAACGGCTCCTCCGTGCCGCAGTACGGGCTGCCCGTCTACGCGCTGGCCAGCCGCGACGGGCGCTGGGTGGCGGCCGGGCGGACGACCGTCGACGAGCTCGACGGCGGCGCTGCGCGCACGCTCGGGCTGCGGCTGACCGGTGACGCCCGGCGCGCGACGCTGCGGCTCGAAGCCCTGCCGACGATCTTCCGATGACCGAGGACGGCCCGCGATGACCTACGACCCGTGCGCCCGCTGCGCCGCTCCGCTCGACGACCGGCAGCGCTACTGCGTCGTGTGCGGCGAGAGCGCCCGCCGCCCCGACGACCCGGTCACCCGCTATCTGCGCGATGGCGGACGACGCCTGCGTCCGGCGGCGGCGGCAGCTGCGGCGCCGGCCGGGCGCCCGCCGCGGGCCGACAGCCGCCTCGTCGCCGTCGTCCTGGCGCTGCTGCCGCTGGCGGCGGCGGGCGGTGTGCTCGCCGGCCGCGGCGGGTCCGGCTCGGACAGCGCGCTGCTGGCCGCGGTCAAGGCGCAGGACGCGCGCCTTGCCCGGGCGTCTGCCGCCGCCCCGGCCACGACGGGCTCGACCACCAGCCCGGCGAGCGCGCCCGGGGCCCCGACGAGCGACTTCACGGGCGCCGACGGCTTCGTGGTCCGCCTGCGGGTCCTGCCCGCCGGGACGGACGCCGCCGGGGCCGCGGCGGCCAAGCTGGCGGCCCGGCGCGCCGGCGCCGCCAACGCGGGCGTGCTGGTCACGCGCGGCCTGCGGCTGAAGCCGGCGGTCGCCGCGCCCTACCTCGTCTACGCCGGGCCGTACCCGACGCGGGCGGCGGCGGCCGCCGCGCGCAAGCGGCTGGCCAAGCGGTTCCCGCAGGCGACGGTGGTCCAGGTCCGCCGGCCGGCGACCGGCCGGACCTCGCGCGCCGGCGGCATCGCGGCGGCGGACGCCGTGATCCGCAAGCACCCGACGGCCCAGCAGAAGGCCGACGGGGCGAAGATCGTGCAGCAGATCCAGGCCAAGAAGGGCAAGAGCTATGTCCAGCAGCAGCAGCAGCTGCCCGACACGATCGTGGTGCCGTGAGCCTGCTCGACCGCCTCCGCCGTCCGGCGGCCGCCGCGCCCGTCCCGGCGCCGGATCTCGAGCTGCGCGCCCGCCGCGACCGGCTCGTCGAGCGCTTCGCCCTGATGCAGGCCGACCTCGGCGGCCTCTACTACGAGATGGCGATCCGCGACCACGTGCGCCCGGACGTGCTGTCGCGCAAGGCGGCGGAGCTGCAGGCCGTCGAGCTCGAGCTGCGGGCCGTCGAGCGGCTGCTGCAGTCCGGCGACGGGCTGGCCGAGCACCCGTGCCCGACCTGCTCGGCGCCGGCCGGCCGATCGGACGCGTTCTGCGCCCACTGCGGCGGCGCGCTGTCGCCGCGGGTGAACGGGGTCGTGGGATGACGCGCGCGCGGCTCGCCGTGCTCGCCGTGCTGTCGGCGTTCGCGACGGCCGCCGTGCTGGCGCACGCCGGCGCGGGTCCCCGTCCGGCGCTGGCCGCCGCCCTGCTGCAGCGCGCCGCGCTCGTGCGCCCGCCGGCGCCGGCGCCGGTCGCCGTCGCGACGGCCGCGCCCGTCCCGGTCGCGGACGCCCGTGCTGCGGGGCCTTCGGCGCCGGCGCCCGTCGTGCCGGCCGCGCCCGCGCCCGTCGTGCCGCCAACTCCCGCCGAGGCCGCTGCGCCGCCGACGCCGACACCGACGCCCACGCCGACCCCGGCGCCGGCCAAGCCGTCGCGGATCGGTCACGTGTTCGTGATCGCGCTGACCGGCCCCGGCTACCAGGCGACCTTCGGCCCGGGCTCACCCGCGACCTACCTGACCGGGCAGCTGCGGCCCGCCGGCGCGCTGCTCTCGGCCTTCGCGCCGGTCGACGGCGCCGACCTCCCCAACTACCTCGCGTTCGCCGGCGGCCAGCCGCCCAACGCGGCGACCCGCAGCGAATGCGCCACCTACGCCGACTTCCCGTCCGATGCGGCGCCCGGCAAGGACGGCGTGCTCGCGGGCGACGGGTGCATCTACCCGAACACGGTCCTGTCGATCGGGGACCAGATCTCCTCCTCCGGCGGCCAGTGGCGCGCCTACGCCGAGGACCTGGGGGCCGGTCCTGCCGCCGCCGCCAGCTGTCGCCATCCCGTCGTCGGCGGCGCCGACGACACCCTCACCGACCGTCCCGGCGACGGCTACGCCACCCGGCACAACCCGTTCGTGTACTTCCATTCGCTGCTCGACCTCAGCGACTGCCAGGCCGACGACCTCCCGCTCGACCGGCTCACCACCGACCTCGGCTCGGCGAACACCACGCCGCGGCTCGCGTTCATCGCCCCCGACCTGTGCGACAGCGGATCGGCGATCCCGTGCGCCGACGGCCGCCCCGGAGGCCTCGCGACCGCGGACGCGTTCCTCGCCAAGTGGGTTCCGGCGATCCTCGCCTCCGCGGCGTACAAGCGCGACGGGCTGCTGATCGTCAGCTTCCTGTCGGGCCCGGCGCCGAACCCGGGGCCGGCGCGCCCGGCGCCGACCGGGACGCTCTTGCTGTCGCGCTTCGCGCAGCCGGGGAGCCTGTATGCGAAGTCCTACGACCCCTACAGCCTGCTGCGCTCGATCGAGGACCTGCTGGCGCTCAAGCCGCTCGCCAAGGCCGCCGGCGCCGACTCCTTCGCGCGCGTGGCGCTGCGGGCGGCGTTCGCCGGCGGCTGACCGGCCGGGCCGGGCCGGCTGACGCTCGGCCCCGCCCGGTGACCGGGCGGGGCCGCTCGTCCGCTTTGCGCGCTAAGACGTGGCGGGCGTGTCGGCGGTCTCGCCGGCGGTCTGCGGCGAGAACCGCCCGCCTGCGGTGCGGTCGCCGGTCCCGGCGTCGGCGGGCGGGGCCGAGGCGGGGTCGGCCGGCACGTCGGCCTGGCCCTCCTGCGGGGCGGGGGCCTTGTCCGAGAAGACCTCGGTGACGAGGTAGGAGCCGGCGATGCCGGCGGCGAGCGACGCCAGCGCGATCGCGTTGCCCTTCAGGCGCGGGAAGCGCGCGCCGTCGACGGACGGGGTGCCCGGGCCGAAGTCGGCGAGCGCCGTGGCGGCGGCGATCAGCACGAGGTTGTACTCGTAGCCGCCGGCGGTCGTCCAGATGCCATTCTTCGCGTGCGCCTTGCGGATCGCGGTGACCATCGTGCCGGTCACGGCGGCCGAGGCGAGCGGGGTGAGGGCGCCTGCGGTCAGCAGCACGCCGCCCGCGAGCTCGCTGACGCCGGCCGCCGTGGCGTGGCGCTTGCCCGGCCGCAGCCCGAGCGCTCCCTCGAAGAAACCCGCCGTGCCCTCAAGGCCGTGGCCGTCGAACCAGCCGAAGAGCTTCTGCGCCCCATGGCCGATGAAGAGGGGACCGATGGTGCCTCTGAGTGCCAGCTGTCCGACGTTCATGCGTCCGTCCTCCTATGTGGGTGCCCCTGAGGAGTGCCCGGGTCCTTGCCGACGCAATCGTGCAACGTCGCCGCGCGGGCGATCGCCGCGCACCTGGAGCACCGCGCCACGCCCCGAGGCCGCCTCAGCCCGCGGTGATCTCGCGCATGTGCGCGATCGCGAAGTCGATCCCGTACTCGGCGAGGGTGAGCTCGATCGCCGGCAGCAGCTCGCGCGTGCGCGAGTCCATCTTGCCCGTGTAGTTGAGGATGATCTGGATCTGCTTGGCGTCGATGTCGGGGTGCTGCTCGGCCATGTGGCCGTCGAGGACGAACGACAGGTAGCTGTTGACCTTCTTCTGCAGCTGGTTCAGACGCTCCTCCGACCCGTCCCATGGCCGCTCCTCGAACATCGAGAGCACGACGGTGCCGTCGCGCCGGGCGACGACCAGATCCACGGCTGACGGGTCTTCGATCACGCGACGTCTCTACCCGCAGGTCAGCGGGCAAACCATGCGAACCGCGGCTCAGGTTCGTGCACAGCCCGGGCAGGTGCCGCGCAGGGTGATGTCGTGCCCCGCGACGGCGTAGCCGAGCCGGCGGCCGGCGCGCTCGATCAGGGCCTCCAGCTCGGGATCCTCGAACGCGGCGCGCTCGCCGCAGCGGTCGCAGATCGCGTGGTGGTGATGGTCGCCGCTCGGGTCGGCCGGCTCGAAGCACGCGACGCCGTCGACGTCGACGCGGTGGACCAGCCCGAGCCCGGCGAGCACGTCGAGCGCGCGGTAGACGCTGGCCAGGCCCACGGCGCGGTCGGCCGCCCGCAGCTCGTCGTAGATCTCCTGCGCGCTGCGGCAGCACGGCTGCACGGCGAGTAGGTCGAGCACGTGCGAGCGGGCGCCGCCGGCGCGGTGCCCGGCGCGGGCGAGCTCCGCCTGCGCGTGATCCGCCCACGTGGTGCGTTCCTCCATCGCGCACCCCAGGCTACTGCACCCGAGAACGATTATCAGTATCGTCCTCGCCCGGATGCGACCGCTCCTGCTCCCCGCCGCCGCCGTTCCCGAGGTCGAGACCACCACCCGCACGCGCGCGCGGCGATGAGCGACCTCGTCCGCGTCGACGGGCTGAGCGGCGGCTACGCGGCCGGCGCCGACGCTCTGTGCGACATCAGCTTCGCGGTCCCGGCGGGACGGATCGTCGCCGTGCTCGGCCCGAACGGCGGCGGCAAGACGACCCTGTTCCGTGCGCTGCTCGGCGAGCTGCCGTTCCGGCGCGGGACGGTCGAGGTCGCGGGCCGACCCGCGTACGTCCCGCAGACCGAGCGCGCCCGCCTGGACTTCCCGATCTCCGCGCTCGAGGTGACGCTGATGGGCGCCTACGCGCGCACGCCGTGGTGGCGGCGGCTCGGGCGCGCCGAGCGTGCGCGCGCGGCGCGCGCGCTGGAGCGCGTGGGGCTCGCCGACCGCGCCGACCACACCTTCGGCGCGCTGTCGGGCGGTCAGCGCCAGCGCGTGCTGATCGCGCGCGCGCTCGTCCAGGAGGCGCGCGTGCTGCTGCTCGACGAGCCGCTGTCGGGCGTCGACGCCGTGAGCGCCGCCCGCATCGAGGAGCTGTTCGCCGCGCTGCGGGCCGAGGGCCGCGCGCTGCTGGTCGCCACCCACGACGTCGCGCTCGCGCGCGCGTATGACGACGTCCTGTGCGTGCACCGCGACCAGTGCGCGTTCGGCCCGCCCGACGACGTGCTCACCCCCGCCGTCCTGCAGCGCACCTACGGCGGCGAGCTCGTGCTGCTCGACGACCGCGAGGCGGTGCGGCTCGACCACCACGACCACCGCCAGGCGCACTGACGCGGGATCACGAGCGCCCGGGCCGGCGGGCGCTCCAATAGCGCCACAGCAGGACCGTCCAGTCGGCCGCCGCAGCGGCGAAGTGACCCACCGGACCGGTCACCAGCCAGGCCGCCGCGCGGTCCCCTGAAGTCATCCGGCGCATGCGGTACTGGACGCTACAGTGGCGCGCCACATGCCGAACGGCGTCACCACCATCGTCACCGAGCTTCCCGAGTCGCGCGTGCGCGTGCAGGCGGAGGTCGCGCCGGAGGAGATCGAGCGCAAGGTGGCGCAGTCGGCGCGCTCGCTCGGCCGCAGCCTGCGGGTCCCCGGGTTCCGCGCCGGCAAGGTGCCGCCCCCGATCGTCATCCAGCGCGTCGGCCGCGAGGCCGTCCTGGACGAGGCGGTCCGCGACAACCTCTCGACCTGGTACTCCGCCGCGATCGACGACGCGCGCATCGCCCCGATCGGCGACCCGGACCTCGACCTCGGCGAGCTGCCGGGCGAGGGCCAGCCGCTGACGTTCTCGATCGAGATCGGCGTCCGCCCGAAGGCGACGCTCGGCGAGTACAAGGGGCTCGAGGTCGGCCGCGCCGAGGCCACCGTCCCCGACGACGACGTCGACGCGGAGGTCGAGAAGCTGCGCGAGCGCTCGGGTCGCCTCGACACCGTCGACCGCGCCGCCGGCACGGGCGACTTCGTGGTCATGGACTTCGCCGGCTCGATCGACGGCACGCCGTTCGCCGGCGGCGAGGGCCGCGACCAGATGGTCGAGCTCGGCTCGGGCCGGCTGATCCCCGGCTTCGAGGACCAGCTCGAGGGCGCCGCGGCCGGCGAGGAGCGCACCGTCTCGCTCGACTTCCCCGACGACTACGGCGCCGAGGAGCTGGCGGGCAAGTCGGCCGAGTTCGCGGTCTCCGTCAAGGAGGTCAAGGCCAAGCAGCTGCCCGAGCTCGACGAGGACTTCGCGATCGAGCAGGGCTTCGACACCGTCGAGGAGCTGCGCGACGACATCCGCGAGCGGCTGTCGAACGCGCAGGCCCAGCGGATCGAGGCCCAGTTCCGCGAGGCGGTCCTGGACTCCGTCGTGACCAACGCGACCGTCGAGCTGCCGGAGGCGCTCGTCGAGGCGCGCGCGAAGGAGCTGTGGGACCAGATGGCCCACTCGCTGTCGCACCAGGGCATCGACCGCCAGACCTACCTCAAGCTGGCCGGCAAGACCGAGGAGGAGATCCTCGAGGAGGCCAAGCCGGACGCCGAGGTCCAGCTGCGGCGCGAGGCCGTGCTGGCCGCGCTGGTCGAGGCCGAGGGGATCGACCCCTCCGAGGAGGAGCTGCTCGAGGCGCTGTCGGCGGACTCCGAGCGCTCGCGCACGTCGCCGAAGAAGCTGCTCGAGCGGATCAAGTCGGCCGGCCGGCTGGACGCGCTGAAGGACGACGTCGCCCAGGCGAATGCGCTCGACACGATCGTCGAGGCCGCGCAGCCGGTCTCGATCGAGCAGGCGAAGGCGTCCAAGCTGCTGTGGACTCCCGCGTCCGACGAGCCCGCCGAGGGCGCCGGCGGCCGACTCTGGACCCCCCGATCCTGACCCTCGGGTCAGGGCCCGAGGGCCGGAAATCGGCCTAAAGGACGCGTTCTGGGCGCCGGCTGACCGTTGCTAGACTCGGCCAAGACCGGGGGAGTTGGCGTCAGCGCCGGCGCCGCTCGGATTCTGAAGGAACTGAGCGAACGACGCGAAAGAGACGAGGACCTTGAGCCCACTCGTACCCATGGTCGTCGAGCAGACCTCCCGCGGGGAGCGCGCGTTCGACATCTACAGCCGCCTGCTGAACGAGCGGATCGTCTTCCTCGGCACCCCCGTCGACGACCAGATCGCGAACCTGATCGTCGCCCAGCTGCTGCACCTGGAGAGCGAGGATCCCGACAAGGACATCTCGCTGTACATCAACTCCCCGGGCGGTTCGGTCTATGCGGGGCTTGCCATCTACGACACCATGCAGTTCATCAAGCCCGACGTGCAGACGATCTGCGTCGGCATCGCGATGAGCATGGGAGCGCTGCTGCTGGCCGGTGGCGCCGCCGGCAAGCGCATGGCCCTTCCGAACTCCAAGATCCTCATCCACCAGGTCTCCTCCGGCTTCCAGGGCCAGGCGACCGACATCGAGATCCACGCGCGCGAGGTCATCGACCTGCGCCGCAAGCTCGACGAGATCATCGCCGGACATGCCGGCAAGGACGTGGAGGATGTCCGCAAGGACACCGAGCGCGACTACTTCATGACCTCCGAAGAGGCTAAGACGTACGGCATCATCGACCGGGTCATCGCCCACCACTAGGTACCTCGCCCGAGGGAGACGTCAGATGGCACGCCCCACAGATTCGAACGAGCAGCTCCTGTGCTCGTTCTGCGGGAAGTCCCAGCGCCAGGTCAAGAAGCTGATCGCCGGCCCGGGCGTGTACATCTGCGATGAGTGCATCGACCTCTGCAACGAGATCATCGATGAGGAGCTCACCGCTCCGACGACCTTCGACATCGACAACCTGCCGAAGCCGAGGGAGATCTGGTCGGTCCTCAACGACTACGTCGTCGGCCAGGAGCAGGCCAAGCGCACGCTGTCGGTGGCGGTCTACAACCACTACAAGCGCGTACAGCTCATGCAGTCCGGCGACGCCGACATCGAGCTGCAGAAGTCCAACATCCTGCTGCTCGGGCCGACCGGCTGCGGCAAGACGCTGCTGGCGCAGACGCTGGCGCGCATCCTCAACGTCCCGTTCGCGATCGCCGACGCCACGGCGCTGACCGAGGCCGGCTACGTCGGCGAGGACGTCGAGAACATCC
>JAXDHL010000356.1:0-12135 GCA_034664525.1 Solirubrobacteraceae bacterium | reverse complement strand
ATCCGCGACTGGATGGCCGACGGCTCGCGCGGGCCGGAGGAGCCGCTCTCGCCGCGCGAGCAGGAGGTGCTCAAGCTGATCTCCGAGGCGCACACGAACCGCGAGATCGCGTCGACGCTCCACCTGGCCGAGAAGACGGTCGAGTCGCACCGGGCGAACATCCTCCGCAAGCTCGGGATGCGCGACCGCGTGGAACTCGTGCGGTACGCGATCCGGCGCGGCTTGATCGAGGCATGACGTCGCCCCCAGGCCGGCGCTGCGCGGAGCGGCCGGCCAAATAGGAGACCGAAGGCCGGTTACAGTCGTCGCGTGCCCCAACGGGTTCGCCTGGTGCTGATCGGCGTCTTCGCCTGCCTGTTCGCGGTCTTCCTCGGCCTCTGGTTCGCGGCCTTCAAGCAGGCGGGTGACTCGACGCTCACCCCGAACCGCAACGCCGGCTACTCGGGAGCGGTGCGGCCCGCGGGCGCCAAGGTCCCCGACTTCCGCCTGCGCGACCAGGACGGCAAGCTGGTCACCCGCGCCTTCGCGGCCGGCCGGCCGGCGATCTACGCGTTCGTGTACTCGCACTGCACCGACACCTGCCCCGTCGAGGTGCAGCAGATCCGCGGCGCGATGGACCAGCTCGGCCACGACGTGCCGGTGGTCGGCATCTCGGTCGACCCGGCCAACGACACGCGTGACTCGGCGCGCGCCTTCCTGATCAAGCAGCACATGACCGGCCGGATGCGCTTCGCGCTCGGCACGGCGGCGCAGCTGCGGCCGGTCTGGAAGGCGTTCGGCGTCCAGCCCCAGACCAAGGAGTCCGAGCACTCCGCGTCCGTGGTCCTGGTGGATGGGCGCGGCTATCAGAAGCTCGGCTACGCCTACAGCTTCCTGCGCGTGGACGGCCTCGAGGCCGACCTGCGCCGGATCGGCGCCTAGCCGCCCGGCTCAGGCCTCGGCCAGCGCGTCCTGGGCCGCGTCCTCGCGGTCCTGGGCGGCGCGATAGGCGGCGTAGTGCGCCGGCCCGCCGAGGCGCTTCCATTTCCAGTAGGCGTCCTCGGCGTCCTCGTGTGCGTCGGACCACGCGTCGTAGTGCGCGTTCCATGCAGGACCCTGGAGGGCGGAGCGGCGGAAGACGAGCTCGCGGGTGTCGTCGACCTGGTCGAGGAGGTCCTTCAGCTCATGGGCGCTCACGGGTGATCGGCTCCTTGGAGTGTGACGGGACGGGGGTACCCGGGATTCACGCACATCTGACGTGCCGGTTTCCCCTCGTGTTACGCGCCGGACACACGTCCGGATGCCCGGTCTCAATAGGCCGGTCTGCAGCGAGCGCGAGCGCGAGGCTCAGGAGGCGAGCTGCGAGGCGAGCGCGAGGTCGTCCTGCGCCGCGTCCGCCCGGTCCTCGGCGGCGCGGTAGGCCAGGTAGCCGTCCCGCCCGGGCGCGGCGTGCCAGGCGTCGTAGGCCAGGTTGGCCTCCGCGCGGGCGACGCTCCAGATGGCGTACAGCTCGTCCCGGTGACGCACCTCGGTGTACGCCGGCGCCAGGTACCGGCCGGTCTCGGTGCGCTGAACGACGGGTGCAGGCTGCGCGGCCATCCGTGGCACGAATACCCCGCGAGCGCCAACGGCAATCCGCCATGGCGCAATTTCGCTCTATTCGTGCAGCTCGCCGCGCCTGCGAGCACGGCCGTCCTTGACCTTCACGACCCCCATCCACCCCACCAAAACCAGGACTGGAGCGGCATACGCGAGGGATGCGAGCCAGTGGCCGGCGTGCGCGAAGGGGGGTGCGGTCATGAGTTGGAAACCGACAGCAGCCACAGACCGAGGGAGGTGAACGCGACCATCACGACCAGCATGACGATCTGGGAGCGGGTTGCGCCGCGCGGTGACCGGTAGAGCGCGAGCGCGCGGTCGTGGGCGAGCACGAGGCCGGACACGTGCCCGATCACGAGCGCGGCGACCTGCACGTACCAGATGGCCGTCGCGGAGACGACGGAGTAGTCGATCGTGCCGCCGGCGGTCCCGAACCAGTCGCTGCCGTCGCCGAGCGGGTCGGACGCGAGCCACCACGCGGCCTGACCCTGGTAGGCGAGCAGCGAGAAGTAGTGCGCGACCACGTAGGCGGCGGCGATCGGGATCAGCGTGTGCACGAACGCCCGCGCCCGCTCGCCCACCGCGAGGTCGCCGCCCATGCCGAGGACGCCGAGCCCGTACAGCGCGGCCACGAGCGCGATGCAGACGACCAGCCCGACCACGAACGTCCACTCGAGCGCGGCGCCCTTGGAGAGCCCGATGCCGGTGAAGAAGTCCTGCAGGTGCGGGACGATCGAGCCGAACAGCGGCCCCTCCTTGGCGCCGTCGAACGTCGTCGAGCCGATGCCGGCGCACAGAAGCGCCACCGTGCCCGGCGGACGCGCCACGTGCGGCGCGCCCGACAGCGGCGAGCGCAGCACGACGGTCCCGTCCGGGCGGCGGCCGATCGGCGACAGGGCGGCGAACAGCCCGAAGTAGACGCCGAAGGCGTCGCCGTTGCGCGTCCACGGCTCGACGCCGTAGAGGCCCATGCCGACGACCTGGACCGCGAAGTAGACGAGCGCCAGGATGGCGAGCATCGTCGGCTCGGTCCCGCGGCCCCAGCACAGCTCGACGAGCGCGAACCCCACGATCCCCGCGAACGCCGGCCAGCGGCCGAGCCGCGCCGGGTAGGGCAGCGGCTCGGCCGCGTCCTCGCCGCCCGCGCGCTGGACGAGCGCGCCCACCGCGCGGCCGACCACCCGCCATGGCGACAGCAGCCGCCAGACGTCGCCGGCGACCAGCGACAGCACCGGGACGCCGACCCAGAAGATCACGTAGATGACCGTCGGCGCCAGGTTCTCGGTCTCGATGTCGGTGCCGGCGAGGCCCGCGTAGACGGCGACGGCGAAGACCGCGACGCCGACGGCCCCGAGGACGACCTCGACCGCGAACGGCAGCCGGAACAGCGGGCGTTCGGTCACCGTCTCCAGTCGCGGGCGCGTCCATCCCACGGCCAGCGAGGCGAAGGAGATGACGAGCACGATCGCCGCCGCGACGCCGAAGTACGTGGCCGGGATCGGGAGGTCGGCCCGGCCGACGATGCCGTGGGCGAAGATCGCCCGCGACAGGATCGAGGTCACGGCTCGACGAAGGTGAGGCGCGGCCTGGCCGACATGGCGCGGGAGTCTAGGTCGAGCACGACGAGGGCCCCGCAGCCGCGGGGCCCTCGAGATGCTGCGTCAGGCGACGGGCGCTACTTGCTGCAGGCCGACGTCGTCGAGACGATCGGCGACTGGCCGGCGGGGCCGGTGTCGTTGGCGGTGTAGAGCAGTTGCACGCCGAGGGCATGCGCACCGCTCGACGGGCAGCCGGTCAGCGAGCCGTAGTTGTAGGTCACCTTGACCTTGCGCTTCTTGCCGTTGACCTTCTTGGTGACCGTCTTGACGAACTTGCCGCCGATGGTCGTGTTGACCGACGTCACGTACGAGTACAGGCCCGGGGCCGGCGACTGCACGGACGGGGGAATCGACACGGCGATCTTCTGGCCGTAGGGCGAGCTCGACGACGTGATCGGAGCGGCGAACGCGATGTCGACCGCACCCTTGAGCGACAGCGCCAGCGCGCTCTTGCCGGCCGAGTACACGGTGACCGTGAAGTCGAGCGGCTGCTGCGCGGGGCCGAGGACGGCGGTGGCGGTGCCGGTGCCGACCTTCGAGCCCTTCGGGCAGGCGGCCTCGCCCTTGCCGTTGATCGTCGCCGCCGAGCAGGACGGGAACCCCTTGCCGGACAGCTTCACCTTCGCGGGCACGAAGTAGTTGATGCCGGAGAGCGTCTTGCGGCTCTCCTTGTTGACCGTGAACGCGACCTGCAGCTTGGCGTTCTTCGGCTTCTTCGCGGTGCCGCCGCTGGCGGGACTGATGGCACCCGTGACCTGGATGACCGGCTCCGCGACCTGGGCGACGGCCACAGCCGTCACCGCAAGCATGGCGGTGATGGCAAGCCCGATGATGGCGAGCTTCTTCAACTTCTTCCTCCTCGGCGGGAATGTGGGGCAGCAGGACCCGGCGGCCGGGCCGCGACTCTATGCACCTGAACCATCCGTAGCGGCGGAAGTTCCGGTGCAATGGCCGGCGATCCTAGTCGATGCCCCCACTACCGTCTGCCCGCGACATGCGCGTCCCCACCGAGATCCCGGCGCCCGTGTTCCCGCGCGATCTGCCGTGGATCAACGTCGCGCCGCTGCGGATGGACAAGCAGCGCGGCCGCCCGGTACTCGTCGAGTTCTGGGACTTCTGCCGCGTCAACTCGCTGCGCACCCTGCCGTACGTGAAGGCCTGGCACGAGCGTTACGCCGCGGACGGGTTGCGCGTGATCGCCGTCCACACCGGCGGCTTCCCCTGCTCGCGCGAACTGGCCAACATCGAGCGCGCCGTGACGCGGCTCGGGATCGAGCACCCGGTGGTGGTGGACTCCGAGCTGCAGGTCTGGGACCTGTACGGCAACGAGGGCTGGCCCGCCCGCTACCTCTGGGACACCAAGGGCGCGCTGTTCTCGATGCACTACGGCGAGGGCGCCTACGAGGAGACCGAGCGCGAGATCGGCGAGCTGCTCGGCATCGAGGTCGAGCCACTCGCGCCGATCCGCCCCGAGGACGAGCCGGGCATCGTCCTGCCCGCCCAGACCGCCGACCAGCGCGGCGCCTACGAGGGCCCCTACGAGGCCGGCGGCGTGCATCTCGTCTGCGAGGGGGCCGGCGAGGTCGTCGTAAACGGCCGCGCGGTCGCGATCGACGGCTGCGGCTGCTACCCGGTCCTGGAGCACGAGCGCCACACGGAGGGCGTGCTCGAGATCGAGGCCGGTGACGGCGTGACCGTCCTGGCCACCTGCTTCACCCCCGCCCCGGCGCCGGAGGTCTGAGCTCGTCGTGGCCGAGGTCGTCGCCGAGCAGCCGGACCAGCTGCGGCGGACCTGACGCGTTCAACCGCACCGCGGTCCCCGGCCAGTACGGGGACTCGTTCGGGGTCGGCGTCAGGAAGTGCGCCTGGTAGACCCACGAGCCGGTGTTGACCAGGCGGGCGCCGGTCGGTGCGCGCCACTCGGCCGGATCGTCGCCCGGCCACGGGCCGGAGCGGTGGGTGTGGCCGAAGACCACGTGCTCGGCGTCGACGCCGAGCCGGCGCAGCGCCTCCCCCATCCCCCACAGCGAGCCGCGCCGCAGCGCCGCGCCGGACAGCTGCGCCTTGACCGGGCCGAGACCGGCGGCGTTGACGCCGGCGACCGCGGTCGCGAACGCGCCCCGGGTGGCCAGCGCGCGGGCGTGGCCGAGCACGCCCTCGGGACGGCCGGTGAGCGAGACCCACGCCCGGGCGCTCGAGCGCGCGCCCGCGCGCACGACGCCGTCGCGACTGCGCTGGGCGAGCGCGAACATCCACGAGTACAGCGGCGCGAGCACGGCCTCGTAGTCGTCGGGCGTCGCGCCGCCGCCGGCGGGCAGCGGCGAGATGAAGCGCTGCATCGCCCCGGCGGCGAGCCGCTCGATCGTCGGCACCTGCGTGTGCACGTCGAGGTAGTGGCCGTGGATCGCGTACACGTCCTCGCGCAGCCAGATGCCGGGGTAGGCGAAGCTCAGGGTGGCCGGCTTCGCGGCCGCCGCCAGCGCCTCCCCGAGCGGCCCGGCGTCGTGCGGCGCGATCGCCTGCGCGAGCGGCATCGTGTGCGGCGGGGCCTGCATCAGGTGCGCCTCGGTCCAGCCCGCGAGCAGCGCGTGGTCGTGATTGCCCCCGAGCAGGACGATCTCGCCGCCGGGCCCGAGCGCCTCGCCGGCCTCCTCGAGCAGCGGACGGCCCTGGGCCGCCGCGTCGCGCACCGCGACCTCGCGCAGCTCGAGCGCGTCGCCGAGGATCACCAGCCGCTCGATGCCGTCGCGCAGCGCGGCCATCAGGCGCGCGCGCACGTCGGCCCGGCGCAGCAGGTCGGCGTTGCTCGAGGCGCCGAGGTGGAGGTCGGAGACGACGAGCGTGGCCAAGGCGGCGACTGTAGCCTGCGCCACTCAATGGCACCTGAGCCGTTATCCGGCCTGCTCGTCGCCGACTTCTCGCGCGTGCTGGCAGGCCCCTACGCGACGATGCTGCTCGGCGACCTCGGCGCCGACGTGGTCAAGGTCGAGCGCCCGGGAACCGGCGACGACACCCGCCACTGGGGACCGCCGTGGCGCGACGGCGAGGCGACGTACAACCTCGGCCTGAACCGCAACAAGCGCTCGGTCGTGCTCGACCTGGGTGACCCCGCCGACCGCGCGCTCGCGCGGACGCTGGCGCTGCGCGCGGACGTCCTGGTCGAGTCCTTCCGGCCCGGGCTGATGACCGGCTGGGGGCTCGACGGCGACACGCTGCGCGCGGCCGGCAACCCCGGGCTGATCAGCTGCTCGGTGACCGCGTTCGGCTCCGCCGGCGAGGCGGCGGCGGCGATGCCCGGCTACGACTTCCTCGCCCAGGCGATGGGCGGCCTGATGCACGTCACCGGCGAGCCGGATGGGCGCCCGCTGAAGGTCGGCGCGGCCGTGGTCGACCTCGTGTGCGGGCTGCTGTCGGCGATCGGGATCCTGGCGGCGCTGCGCGAACGCGACGCCACCGGCCGCGGCCGCCACGTCGAGACCTCGCTCATGGATGCGGTGCTGACCGCACTGCTCAACCAGGGGACGGCCTGGGTGACCGGCGGGGCATCGCCGATGCGCGCCGGCAACCGGCACCCGTCGATCACGCCCTACGAGACGTTCGAGACCGCCGATCGGCCGCTCGCGGTCGCCACCGGCAACGACCGCCACTTCCGGCGCCTGGCCGAGGCGCTCGGGCTCGGCCACCTGGCCGACGACGAGCGCTTCGCCACCAACGCCGCGCGGGTGGCCAACCGCGACGCGCTGGACACGGCGCTGAGCGCCGCGTTCGCGCGCGCCGGCGCCGACCACTGGACCGCCGCACTCGGCGACGCGGGCGTCCCGGCCGGGCCGATCAACGACGTGCCGGCCGCGTGGGCGCTGGCGGAGTCGCTCGGGCTCGAGCCGATCGCCGAGGCCGGCGGGCTCCCGCTGCCGGCCCCACCGCTGCGGCTCGACGGCGAGCGCCCGGCCGTGCGCCTGCGGCCGCCCCGGCTCGACGAGCACGGGGACGACGTGCGCGCGTGGCTGCGCTCGGAGTGAACCGGCGGCAGCTCGCGGCGCTGGCCGTCGCGGCGCCCTGGGTCCTGTGGGCGGTTGTCCGCATCCCCGGCCTCGACCTGTGGTACCCGCTCGTGCCGGCGCTGGCCTTCACCCCCTACGTGGCGCTCACCTCGCCGGTCCCGGTGGTCGTCGCGCTGCTGCTGCGCGAGCGTGTGGTGGCCGCCGGTGCGGCGATCGTCGCCGTCGCCCTGGTCGGCGTGGTCGCGCCGCGCGCGCTCGACGGCCCGGCCGTCGCGGACCCCGCCGCGCCCCGGCGGCCACTCGTCGCGATGACGCTCAACATGCGCTACGGCAGCGCCGACCCCGGCACGGTCGTCCGGCTCGTTCGCGACTACCACGTCGACGTGCTCGCGCTCGAGGAGCTCACGCCCGGGGCCGTGAGCCGGCTGGACGCCGCGGGCATCCGCTCGCTCCTCCCAGGCCGCGTGCTCGAGGCGCGCAAAGGCGCCGCCGGCTCGGGCCTGATGGCGCGCGGCCGCCTGCGCCGGACCGGTGGGACGCCGCCGCCGGCCGCGGCCGAGCCCGAGGCGGCGCTCGGGTCGCTGCGGCTGAAGGTCGTCCACCCCTATCCGCCGATCTCGCCGCACGCGACCCGGGCGTGGGGCGATCTGCTGCGGGCGATCCCGGGCCCTCGTGCCGGGATGTCGGCGCGGCTCGTGCTCGGCGACTTCAACGGGACGCTCGACAACCGCGAGATCCGCCGGCTGCTCGACCGCGGCTACGTGGACGCGGCCGACGCCGTCGGGGCCGGACTGCGCTGGACCTATCCGGCCGGTCGCCTGGCACTGCGCCTGACGATCGACCACGTCCTCGTCCCCCGCACCGTCGCGGTCCGGCGCGTGGTGGTCCGCGCGGTCCCCGGCTCCGACCACCGGGCGCTGATCGCGGAGCTGGGCGTCAGGCGCTCTCGCGCGCCGTGAGCGCCTGGCGGATCGTCTTTGGGAGCATGAAGCGCACGTCTTCGCGCAGCACCTCGAGCTCGGAGACGTCCTCGGTCCCGCGGTCGCGGAAGAACTCGACGAGCCGCTGGACCAGGCCCTCGGGCGCGCTCGCCCCGGAGGTGATGCCGACCACGCGCTTGTTCTCGAGCCACTCCTCGCGGACCTGCGACTCGTTGTCGATCAGGTGCGCCTCGGCCCCGAAGTCGCGCGCGACGTCGACGAGCCGGTTGGAGTTCGAGGAGTTGCGCGAGCCGATGACCAGCACGAGGTCGCACTGCACCGCCATCTCCTTGACGGCGAGCTGGCGGTTGGTCGTCGCGTAGCAGATGTCGTCGGTGCGCGGGCCGGTGATGGCGGGGAACTTCTGCCGCAGCCGGCCGATGATCGCGCGCGTCTCGTCGACCGACAGGGTGGTCTGGGAGATGTAGGCGACCTTGCCGGGGTCGGCGACCTCGAGCGCGTCCACGTCGGCCTCGGTCTCCACGAGCACGATGTGCTCGGGGGCCTCCCCCATCGTGCCCTCGACCTCCTCGTGGCCGGCGTGACCGATCAGGATGATCGTGTAGCCGTCGCCGGCGAACTTCACGGCTTCCCGGTGCACCTTCGTCACCAGCGGGCACGTGGCGTCGATCGTCTGCAGCCCGCGCGCCTGCGCGTCGGCGTGCACCGCCGGGGACACCCCGTGAGCGGAGAAGACGGTGACCGCGCCCTCGGGGATCGACTCGTCGAGCTCCTCGACGAAGATCGCGCCGCGCGCACGGAGCTCCTCGACGACGTGCTTGTTGTGCACGATCTCCTTGCGCACGTAGACCGGCGGGCCGTACAGCTCGAGCGCCCGCTCGACGGTCTGCACGGCGCGGTCGACGCCCGCGCAGTAGCCGCGCGGTGCGGCCAGCAAGAGCTTCTCGGGGGCGGGCAGGCCGGTGGTCGCCATCGCGGGTCAGTGTAGGAGCGGCCTCGCGGCGGCTACCGTTTCGAGGATGCCCCGCACCTCCGCAGCCGGGCCGCTGACGGCGCTCACGGTCCTGACCGACGAGCCGCAGAGCACCTCCGATCTCTACGACAAGGTCGGCTACACCGCCCTCATGCGCGCCGGCATGATCCCCTACCGCCGGTTCCGCACGGCGCTCGCGGAGCTGGAGGCGGAGGGTCTGGCCGAGGGCTCCACCGGAGAGGACGGCGACACGCTGTGGCGGCGCACGCCCTCAGGTCAGGAGCAGCAGCTCCGTCTGCAGCGGTGAGGTGACGGTGACCCCGCGCTCGGGGTGCAGGTGGACGTCGCACTCCAGCCGCACGCCGAACTCCGGCAGGTAGACGCCGGGCTCGATCGTGAACCCGGTGCCCGGCAGCAGCAGCCGGTCGTCGCGGGTCTCCCAGTCGTCGAGGTTGGCGCCGAGGCCGTGCACGTGCGGGCCCGGCCCGAGCGAGTGGCCCGTCCGGTGCACGATGCCGTGGCCGTAGCCGGCCGCCTCGATCGCCGCGCGCGTGACGCGGTCGACCTCGTAGCCGCGCAGTCCGGTGCGCTCGCGCAGGAGGGCGAGCGCGGCGTCGCGCCCGGCGCGCACGGCGTCGAACACCGCCTGCACGGCGGCCGGCGGCTCGGATCCCGTGTATGCCATCCAGGTCACGTCGCCGAACACGTTCCGATCGCCGGGCACGCGCGCCCACAGGTCGATCAGCAGCACCTCGTCGCGGTCGATGACGGCGTCCGTGGGCTCGGCGTGCGGGTCGCCGGAGCGGGCGCCGACCGACACCGCCGGCGTGCCCTCCACGACGAGCCCGCGCCGCGCGAACGCCTCGAGGATCAGCGCGGCGACCTCGCGCTCGCGGACGCGGCCGAGCCCCTCGCGGGCGGCGGCGAACGCCAGGTCGCGGACCTCGACCACGTGCCGGACGGCCTCGTGATGGGAGGCCTCGGCGCCGGCGTCCCAGGCGGCGGCGACGGCCTGGAACAGGTCGCCGCTGGACACGACGTCGGCGCCCAGGCCGCGCACGAGCTCGACCGCGCCGGCATCGGCCCAGGAGATGGCGGGCAGCAGGCCGCCCGGCGAGTACTCCATTGCCGTGCGCGCGCCCGCGCGCACGCGAGCGCGCAGCTCGCCGGTCATCTCCTGCCAGCGCCGGTACTCGACGACCGGGACCCCGAGGCCGGCGACGAGCCCGCGGTCGAGCACGGAGGTGACCAGCGCCGGCTCGGCGTCTGCGCCGATCACCAGCCACAGCCGGCGAGTGGTGCCGGGCGGCTCGGCGCCGAGCACGTGCCAGAGCACCGGGTTGGAGCCCCGGAAGTCGTACAGCACCCAGGCGTCGATGCCGCGCTCGCGCAGCGCGGCCTGCGTGCTCGCGAGGTCGATCATCGGCCGGCGCGCAGGCGGCGCATGAGCTCCAGGACGGCTTTGCCGCTCGTGTCGATCGACCGCTCCGAGACGGCGGAGAGGTCGTCGCACAGCCTGTGCCAGCAGGCGAAGTCGAAGTCGATCAGGTCGATCGCCGGGATCCCCCGCTCGAGGAACGGGGTGTGGTCGTCCTCGACGCCGCCCTGCGTGCGGGCGGGGAAGGCGGCGCCGGAGCCGGTCGCCTGCGCCGCGCTGCGCAGCTTGCCCCACAGCGCCGGGCTCGCCGTCGCCTCACGCGGGATCGACAGCTGCTTCTGGGCAACGAAGTCGAGCAGGATCATCGCCGCCGCCTTCGGGTGGCGCGCGACGTAGGCCTTGGACCCGCGCACGCCGCAGGCGAGGAAGTTCGAGTCGTCGGTGCCCGGGCACTCCTCGCCGTCGAAGGCGACGAAGCGGATCGCGCGCGCACCCTCCGGCGGCCGATCCCTGCGCAGCACGCGGGCGACCTCGAGCAGCTCGGCGGTGCCGCCCGCGCCGTCCTCCGCGCCGACGAAGCCGGGCGGCGAGTCCTTGGTGTCGTAATGCGCGCCGAGCACGATCGGCGGCTCCTTGCCGGGCAGGCTGCCGACGACGTTGCGCAGCCCGCCGGGGACCGCCTCGTAGTGGCCGTTCGGGAGGCGGGCCTTGATCATCGCCGCCAGCGCGCGCGACGTCGCCGAGCCCGCCGGGCGCGGCCCCAGGTCGACCTGCAGCTTCAGCAGCCCGAACGCCCGCGCGCCGTCGAAGCGGCCGACGCGGGTGGTCGTCGCGGACGACGTCGCGCCGCACCCGGCGAGCGCTGCGACGGCGACGGCGGCGATCAGGCGGCGCATCGGTCAGTCGTTCGCGGTCGCCGACTCGAGCAGATCCGCGAACCGGCGCCGCGCCTCCTCGCGCCGCGTCGGGACGTGCTCGGTGGGCACGCCGCCGGCCGGCGCGGCGTACCCGCGCAGGATCTGGCGCGCGACCGACGCCCGGTGCACCTCGTCCGGCCCGTCGTAGATGCGGGCCGCGCGCGCGAAGCGATACATCTGCTCGAGCGGAAGGTCGGTCGAGTAGCCGAGCGCACCATGCGCCTGGATCGCCCGGTCGATCACGTCGTGCAGGACCTTCGCCCCGAAGTACTTGATCATCCCGATGTCCTGGCGGGCGGCCGCCGGGCCTTCGCGGTCCATCCGCCACGCGGCGTGCAGCGTCATCAGCCGCGCCGCCTGCATCTCGGCGGCGGAGTCGGCGATCCACTCGCGCACGGTGTCCTTCTCGGCCAGCAGCGATCCGTGCGCGTAGCGCGACTGCGCGCGCTCGCAGAGCATGTCGAAGGCGCGCTTGGAGACCCCCAGCCAGCGCATGCAGTGGTGGATCCGACCCGGCCCGAGCCGGTGCTGGGCGATCAGGAAGCCGGCGCCGCGCGCGCCGAGCAGCGCGTCGGCGCCCACGCGCACGTTGTCGTAGACGATCTCGGCGTGGCCGCCGAGCCGCCCGAACTCCGCGACCGGGTGCTCCATGGTCGGGACGTCGCGCACGATCGTGACGCCGGGCGTGTCGACCGGCACGATGAACATCGACGCACGCTGGTAGCGCGCACCCTCCGGCTCGGTCACCG
>JAXDHL010000355.1:0-3016 GCA_034664525.1 Solirubrobacteraceae bacterium | reverse complement strand
GGATCCGCTCGCCGTTGACCGGGTTCACGACCGTGCGTCCCAGCGCCACGCCGGTCTTCTCGCGGTCGGCGTCCGAGCGCTCCTCGGGCGTCTCGCGAGCGGCGCGGTTGACGTACTCGTGCACGGCCTGCTCGTACTCGGTGCCTTCCGCCAGCCGGAAGACATCCGGGTGCTCGGGGGCCATGACGAAGAACGTGGCGCCGAACAGCGTGTCGGGCCGGGTGGTGAAGACCGGGTAGTCGATGCCGAGCTCCGGGCAGTGGAACGCGACCTCGGCGCCGTAGGAGCGGCCGATCCAGTTGCGCTGCATCGTCTTGACGTGCTCGGGCCAGTGGATCGTGTCCAGGTCGTCGAGCAGCCGGTCGGCGTAGTCGGTGATGCGGAAGAACCACTGCTCGAGCTGCCTGATCTCGACCTGCGTGCCGCAACGCTCGCAGCGGCCGTCGATGACCTGCTCGTTGGCGAGCACGGTCGCGTCCTTCGGGCACCAGTTGACCGCGGCCTCGTGGCGGTAGGCCAGCCCGCGGTTGAACAGCTGCAGGAAGATCCACTGCGTCCAGCGGTAGTAGCGCGGCTCATGCGTGCCGAACTCGCGCGACCAGTCGATCGAGATGCCCCAGCGGCGGAACTGCTCCTGGAAGGAGGCGATCGACGCGGCCGTCGAGTCGCGCGGGTGCTGGCCGGTCTTGATCGCGTGGTTCTCGGCCGGCAAGCCGAACGCGTCGTAGCCCATCGGATGCAGGACGCGGTGGCCGGTGCGCCGGTGGAAGTGCGCGACCGCGTCGCCGACGGCGTAGTTCTTCAGGTGCCCCATGTGCGGCTCGCCGCTCGGATAGGGCAGCATCTCGAGCACGTACGACTTCGGGATCGAGGGGTCCGCGTCGTTGGAGACCTCCCACGTGCGCTCGCGCTCCCACACCCTCTGCCAGCGAGGCTCGATCGAGGTCGGGTCGTAGCGGCGCTCCGTGCTCATCGGACGGGCCAAGATAGTGGTCGGGCGCCTCCGCGGCCGTGCGCGCGCGGCAGGGATCGCGGCGTACGTGCGCGAAACTTCACGGTGATGAGCGAGCCCGCCGACGACGAGCCGCGGCGCCCCCGGCCCCACGCCGAGGCGAGCCGCCGCGTGGCGCAGATCATGCGCGCGGCCGAGGAGGCCGCCGCCGAGCTGCGCGAGGAGGCCGAGCGGCGGGCCGACGCGCGGATCGCCGAGGCGTCCCGCGCCGCCGACATGCGCGTCAGCGCGGCCGAGGAGGAGGCGGCGGACATCCTGGGCGAGGCGCAGCGCCAGGCCACCGTCCTCCACGAGACCGCGACCGGCGAGGCGGCGCGGCTGCGCGAGGAGGCGACCGCCCAGGCGGCGCGGATCGTCGACGAGGCCAACCAGCAGGCCTCGGAGAACCAGCGGATCGCCGAGGTGTTCGCGAGGGAGACGCGCGAGAAGGCCGAGCAGGACGCCCGCAAGCAGGTCTCACGCGCTCGCGAGCTCGCCGCCGAGGTGCTGGCCGACGGGTCCGAGATGTCGCACAACCTGCGCCAGCTCTCGGAGTCGCTGCGCCGCAACGCCGAGACGATCCTGCTCGACGTCCAGCGCGCGCACCGGGCGATGATGGCGGCGCTCGAGGATGCCGGTTACGACGTCCCGGACGCCGGCCCGCGCGGGGCCGAGCCGGACTTCGGCGACGTGCCGGAGTTCATCCCGCGCAGCCCGCGGCGCGACCGCTGATCCCCGTCCCTAGGCGTACACCCCGTCCAGCCACGCCTTCAGCGCCGCCTCGCGCGCCGCGGCGTCGACGCCGTCTTCGAACAGGTGCGCGCTCATCCCGACGACGGTGCCGAAGTGGTTGCGCCCGAAGAAGCGGTACAGGCCGTCGGCGGCGCGGACGCCGAGGAACGCCGGCGTCGAGTAGTCGATGACGCCGTCGAGCGTGCCGGCGTCGCCGAGTGACGCGCGGACCGGATCACCCACGCCCGCGTCGTGGGAGAGGCCCAGGGCGCCGCGCAGCGCGTCCATCGCGTCCGGCGTGGCGGCGGCCTCGGGCCCCTCGATGCCGTCGGACGGCTGGCCGACGTAGGTGACCTGGCGGCCGTTGAAGTGCTCGAGGTACTCCCCGAGCGTGTGGAGGTAGAAGTCCGTGTGGCCGCCGATGGCGTCGTACTGGTCCTCCCACCCGTCGGCGAGGATCCCGCTGTGGACGTAGCGCAGGTGCGCCGTGCCGCCTTCGCGCGCCTCGATCGCGTATTCGAGCGCGTTGAAGCTGCCATCCGGCGCCTCGATACGGATCACGAGCCGGTGCGGCGGGTCCCACGTCGTGACGGGCGCGCCCTCGGGCGGCGCGGCGCCGCTGGGAATCTCCATCCCCGTCGGGAACATCCAGGCCGCGGGATCAGCGGTGATCGCGGTCCAGACGTCCTCCGGGGCGGCGGGAAGCTCGACCTCGCGGGTGACCTCGAATGCACGGCTCATGACCTGGGCTCCTTGGTGTTCGTGATGGTGGGATGCAGTGCGACGACGAAGCGGTGCCGGCGACCGCCGGGGGCAGCCTCGTCGTGGTACTTGGCGACGAGGCCGTTGACCGCCGCGGCCAGCTCGACGGCGAACGCGGCCCGGTCCCTGGCGGACGCGAACCGCACCTCGCTGTCGATGCCGAGCGTCGCGAGCGGCTTGCCGGCGGCGCTTGCCCGGGCGATCAGCTCCCCGACCTCACCGACCATGCGCCCCGCGACCGCGAGCAGCCAGCGCGCGGAGCGCTGGTCCGGCTCGCGCGACGGATCCGGCGCGACCGCCGACAGGGCGGTCGGCGAGATCACGTAGGACGCGGCGGTCGCCTGGAGCACGCGCTCGGTGCAGTTGCCCTTGCGGCGCTCCTCGACCAGCTCCGCCAGGCCGTGGCGCTCGAGCGCGCGCAGGTGGTAGTTCGCCTTCTGGCGAGTGAGCCCGACGCGCGCGGCGAGCGTGCTGGCGGACCCGGGCTCGGCCAGCTCGGCGAGCAGCCGGGCGCGGATCGGATCCAGCGAC
>JAXDHL010000354.1:0-7073 GCA_034664525.1 Solirubrobacteraceae bacterium | reverse complement strand
GAAGCGCTTCCAGCGCGTCTCCATCGCGTTGGCGCGCTTGGCCCAGTCGCGCGAGTACTTCGCGCGCTCCTTGAAGATCCGCACCAGCTCGCGCAGCCGCTGCTCCTCCTCGTTCCACTGGCGCAGCCGGTCGCCCATCGTCTGCTGGCGCTTCTCGCGCGCCTCGGCGTAGGTCGAGTACGAGCCCGGGTGCACCCAGGCGCCGTTGCCCTCGAGCGTGACCACCGTGTCGCAGGCCGCGCTCAGCAGCTCGCGGTCGTGCGAGATCAGCAGCACGGTCTTGCGCGTGCCGCGGATCGCCTGCTCGAGCGCGCGCTTGGCCGGGACGTCGAGGAAGTTGTCGGGCTCGTCGAGCAGCAGGATCGGCGCGTCCGAGCCGAACAGGAGGTCGAGGACGAGCTGCTTGCGCTCACCGCCCGAGAGCGTGTTCGCCGGCCGGTCGCCGACCGTGTCGAGCCCCGCCCGGACGATCCGCCGGCAGGCCGCGTCCCACTGGCCCTCGAGCTCGTAGCCGCCCAGATCGGACCACAGCCCGATCGCCTCGCCGAGCCGGACGCCCGCCCCCGGGTCGGTCGCGTCGGCGGCGAGGTCGCGCTCGGCCGCCAGCAGGGCGAGCCCGGCGTCGCGGATCCGCGCCGGCGCGACCGCCAGCAGCAGCTCGCGCACGGAGCCCTCGCCGATGCCGACATCCTGGGCCATGTAGAGCGCCCGCCCGCCGAGCGCGACGTCGCCCTCGTCCTCGTCCAGCTCGCCGGCCACGACCCGCATCAGCGTCGACTTGCCGACACCGTTCGTGCCGATCAGGCCGGCGTGCTTGCCGGCCGGCAGCCGGAAGGACACGTCGTAGAAGAGGGTGTCGCCGCCCGGGTGCGCATACGCCAGGTTCGAGATCGCGATGTGGCCCACGGGCCGCCGACCGTACAGCGGTCCCCAGACCGGCGCGAGATCGCGCCCGCGGACCGCCGCTCAGGCGACCGGCGCCGGCCGCCAGCGCCGCGTGTCCGGCAACGGCGTCAGCGTGTCCGCGAGCGCGTCGCGAAGCGGTTCGAACCGCGGCGGCAGCGACAGCCCCTCGCCGAGCGTCTCGGCCGGCTCGTCGGACGTGAAGCCGGGGCCGATCGAGGCCAGCTCGAACAGCACGCCGCTCGGCTCGCGGAAGTAGACCGAGCGGAAGTAGAAGCGGTCGATGATCGGCGTCGGTCGCGCCGCGCCGGAGGCCTGGACGCGCTGCTGCCACGCCTCGAGCTCGTCGTAGGGGGCCGCCCAGGCGACGTGGTGGACCGTGCCGCCGCCGCTCATGCCCGGGGCGGTCGCGTCGTCGTAGACGATCCGGCCGCCGCGCGAGTCGCCGCGGGCCTCCCAGGCGCCGTCGCCGGCGGGCTGGAAGCCGAGCACGTCGCGCAGCAGCGGGACCGAGCGCTGCACCGCGCTCGTGGACGCCCGCACGTGGTCGAAGCCCTGCAGCGCGTACTCGGGGGGCACCTCGAGCGAGCGCGCGGTCAGCGGCGCGTCCGCGACCGGGTTGACCAGCAACTCGTGCTCGAGGCCCTCGGGATCGGCGAACAGCAGCCGGTCGCCGTCGCGCGTCACCTCGACGCCCTCGTCACTCAGCCGCTGCTCCCAGAAGCCGATCGCGGCGCTGTCGGCGACGCGGTGCGCGATCCGGTGCACCATGCCGGCGCCGGCGCGCCCGCGCGCCATGCCGGGGTACTCGAAGAACGTGAGGTCCGCGCCGGGCGAGCCCTGCTCGTCGGCGTAGAAGAGGTGGTAGACGGTCGGGTCGTCCTGATTGACGGTCTTCTTGACCATCCGCAGGCCGAGGACGCGCGCGTAGAAGTCGACGTTGCGCGGCGCGTCGGCCGTGATCGCCGTGATGTGGTGGATGCCCTCGAGCTTCACTCGCCGAGGGGTAGCACACCTCGCGCGTGGGTCAAGCGCAGGAGACGACCGACCTGGCCGCCGGCGCCGCGCAGCTCGACGTCGACGCCGCGCGCGGCCGCCGTCCGGGTGAACTCGACGATCGTCCGCATGCCGGGCAGGTCGCAGAAGCTCAAGCCGGTGAGGTCGAGCACGACCTTGCGCGGCTGATCGGCCAGCGGGGCCAGCGCCCGCCGCGCGTCGGCGTCGCCCGCGATGTCGAGCTCGCCGTCGAACGTGACGACGATGCCGGCGGCGCCACGCCTGACCGTGACCTCGAGCGGGGGTTGGACGGGCATTGCCTCGCCGATCGAACGGCACCTGATCGTCCCGATTTGTGACGGCTCCGCATGAATCCGGTGGGAGCCGCTCGAAGCGCGGCTAGCAGCTCTGGCGCAGCACCCAGCGCTTGCTGCGGACGCGGAGGGCGAAGCGCTGATCGCGCGTGATCGGCAGCGGGATCCGGCCGAGGATCGTGCCGGGCACCGTGGGACGCAGCTTGACCTGCTGCTGGCGCAGGTGCAGCCGCCACGCGACGGCCTGGGTCTGGAACGGGCCGGTGAACACGGCCCCGCACGCCAGCACGGCGCGCTCGCCGCCCGCCCGCGCGATCACCCGCGGCAGGTCGTCGAACACGCGCTCGTCCTCGGCGGCCTCGGCGAGCGTCGTGTGCAGGAGCCCCGTGCCGTGCACGACGCCGGGCACGCAGGCCAGCGCGAGCACGGCGTACAGCGGCCAGCGGCGGGGCAGCCGGGCGACGCCGGCGCCGGCGATCGCGCAGACGAGCGCCGCCGGCAGCATCACGTAGCGCAGGTTGCCGGTGAAGCCCTTCTGGGCCAGCGCGGCGACCGCCAGCATCCACAGCGTCGCCAGCGCCGCGACGGCGAGCACGGGGGTCCGGCGGCGGCGGATGGCGTCCAGGACGGCGAGCAGCGCGGCCGCGTAGATCGGGTAGATCAGCGCGGAGGCGCCGTTGGTGAAGACCGCCCCGAACGGGAACGACGACTGGGCCGGCGAGCCCGCCACCGGCTCGCGCGCCCGGCTCGCGCCGCGGAAGAAGTCGCCCGAGCCGAGCTTCTCCGGGACGAACCAGAGCAGGATCACGAGCAGCGCGCTGCCGCCGATCAGCGCCAGCGTCCGCGGCGAGCGGTCGCGGTGCAGCAGCCACAGGCTGTAGAGCGCGAGCGCCGGCCACGCCTCGGGCCGCAGCAGCGCGGCGGCGACGCCGAAGCCGAAGGCCAGCCGGTAGCGCCCGTCAAGCACCGCCAGGACCGCGGCCAGCACCGCGGCCGCCAGCAGCCCCTCGGAGTTCCCGCGCAGGACGCCGGACAGGTAGGTGTTGGCGAGCAGCAGCGCCACGGCGGCGAACGCCCCGGCGTGCCACGGGCGGCCACGCTCGTCACGGCCCGCGAGCCGCATCGCCACGACGGCGGCCAGGACGACCGCGGCGAACCCGCCGGTCCGTGCCACCGTCAGCCAGATCAGCGGCGGCGGCCCGTCCCCGAGCAGCGCGCTCGGTGCCGTGATGAGCACCGGCAGCGGCTTCCAGGACGGTCCCGACACCGTCTCGAGCGTCCCGTGCGCGATCTGGCGCCCCCAGATCAGCCACGCCTGCGGGTCGTAGGTCGGCTGGTCGGCGACGACCAGCGAGAGCACGGCCAGCGCCAGGCAGGCGAGCAGGGCGAGGGCGAGCGGGCGGGTGCGCAGGGCGGACACGGCGGCGGCGACCGTACACTGCCCGCCGTGCGTCGGCAGATCAGCGCGACGACGCTCGCGCCCCACACCGCCGCCACCCGGGCCGGCGCCCTCCGCGACTTCACCGCAGAGCACGGCGACCGCGTCCTCGCGCCGGTGGTCGTCGTCATCGCCGCCCTCGACGAGGCCGGGTGCATCGCCGACGTGCTGCGGGAGATCCCGCGGACCGCGTGCGGCCTCGGCGTCGACACGCTGGTGATCGACGACGGCTCGACGGACGGGACCGCAGACCTCGCCCGCGCGCAAGGCGTGCTCGTCGCCCGCCTGGAGCGCAACTGCGGCCACGGGACCGCGCTGCGGGTCGGCTACCAGCTCGCCCGCGAGCACGGTGCCCGCTTCATCGTCACGCTCGACGCCGACGGCCAGTGGAACCCGGCCGAGCTCGAGGGCGTGCTGCAGCCGCTTGCCGACGGCGAGGCCGACTTCGTCATCGGCTCGCGCGTGCTCGGCGCGGCCGAGACCGACGACGCCTTCCGCCACGCCGGCGTGCACGTCTTCGGCTGGCTGGTGCGCCGCCTCACCGGCGTCACCGTGACCGACACGAGCTCGGGCTACCGCGCGATGAAGGCCGAGATCACCGCCACCGTCCCGCAGTCGCAGGTCCAGTACCAGACCTCGGAGCTGCTGATCGGGGCGATCGCGCAGGGCTACCGGATCGCCGAGCGCCCGATCGTGATGCGCAAGCGGCTGGCCGGCGAGTCCAAGAAGGGCCACAACGTCATCTACGGCTTCCGCTACTGCCGCGTGATCCTCGCCACCTGGTGGCGGGATCGCGGGGCCGCGGCGCCGGCGCCTTGAACGCTGCGGCCGTCGCCGCCGGACGCCGCGCCTGGCCGGTGCTGAAGGCGGCCGGCACGGTCGTCTCGCTCGCGATCGTGGCCGTGATCGCGGTGCGGGCGTTCCGCGACCTTCCCCACCGCCACGTCCGCTGGGCGCTGCTCGTCCCCGCCCTGGCGCTCACCGGCGTCTGGTGGGTGCTGCTCGCCGGCGGCTGGTCCGTGCTGGCCGGCGGGCGCTGGACGTTCGCCGAGATCGCCCGCTGGTGCCGCACGCAGGCGCTGCGCTACCTGCCCGGCGGCATCTGGGCGCCGGTCAGCCGCGTCGCCGTGACGCAGGGGACCGCGCTCGATCGGGTCTCGACCGTCGTGGCGGAGAACCTGATCGCCCTGTGCGCGGCTGCGGCGATCGGCGGCGCGGCGCTCGCGGCGTCCGGGCGCCCGCTGTGGGGCCTGCTCGTGCTGTCGCCCGTCCTCCCGTTCGCCGGTGAACGGATCGTGCGCTCGCGCACCCGCGTGGAGCCCGCGCGCGTGCGGCTCGCGCTGCTCACCTACGTCGCCGCGTTCGCCGCCTACGCCGGCGCCGCGCTGCTCGTTCAGGCTTCGTTGAGCCATCTCGCCAATCCGCTCGAAATCGTGGGCGCCGCCGCTGTCGCCTGGGCCGCGGGGCTCGTGGTGGTATTCGCCCCGAGCGGTATCGGAGCGCGGGAACTGGCCTATGTGGCGCTGACCGGGAGCGCGCTCCCGCATGGCGATGCGTCCGCCGGGGCAGTGATACTGCGACTTGTTACCGTTGTTGCAGAGCTGGCAGCGCTGCTGGTCGTTGCATGGCCTTCTCTCAGGATGGGAAGGCATACTGACGCTATGGACGCGTCGTCTCAGGTCGAACGGAGGAACAGCTGCGGATCTTGATCCTGGGTGGTGACGGCTTCTGCGGATGGCCGACCACCCTTCATCTCTCGGGCCGCGGCCATGACGTCGACGTGGTCGACAACTTCGCGCGACGGCGTGCGGACGTCGAGCTGGGCGCCGAGTCCCTGACCCCCGTCCGCACCCTCGACGAGCGCCGCGACGCGTGGCGCGAGGTCACCGGGCGCGACATCGGCTTCCACGAGGTCGACGTCGCCCGCGAGCCCGAGCGCCTGCTCGAGGTGCTGCGCGACACGCGGCCCGACGCGGTCGTGCACTTCGCCGAGCAGCGCGCCGCCCCGTACTCGATGAAGAGCGCGTGGCACAAGCGCTACACGGTCGACAACAACGTCGCCGCCACGCACAACCTGCTGGCCGGGCTGGTCGAGGCCGAGCTCGACGCCCACGTCGTCCACCTCGGGACGATGGGCGTCTACGGCTACGGCACCGCCGGGACCGCGCTGCCCGAGGGCTACCTGACCGTGCGCACCGACGCGGTCGACGGCGGCGAGATCGAGCAGGAGATCCTGTACCCGGCCAACCCGGGCTCCGTCTACCACATGACGAAGACCCTGGACCAGCTGATGTTCGCGTTCTACGCCAAGAACGACGAGCTGCGGATCACCGACCTGCACCAGGGGATCGTCTGGGGCACCCAGACGCCGGAGACCGCGCTCGACGATCGCCTGATCAACCGCTTCGACTACGACGGCGACTACGGCACGGTGCTCAACCGCTTCCTCATGCAGGCGGCGATCGGGCACCCGCTGACCGTCCACGGCACGGGCGGCCAGACCCGCGCGTTCATCCACATCACGGACACCGTGCGATGTATCGAGCTGGCGATCGACCACCCGCCCGAGCGCGGCGAGCGCGTCCAGATCTTCAACCAGATGACCGAGGTCCACCGGATCATCGACCTGGCCGAGTTGGTGGCCAGGCTCACCGGAGCCGAGATCGACCTGGTCGGCAACCCGCGCAAGGAGGCGTCCGAGAACGACCTGCTGGTGGACAACCGGCACCTGCTCGATCTCGGCCTGGACCCGGTCCGCCTCGAGGACGACCTGCTGCGCGAGGTGACCGAGATCGCCGGCCGCTACATGGAGCGCTGCGACCGCGAGAAGATCCCGTGCCGTTCGCTGTGGGTGCGCGAAGCCATGGCCGCGCCCGTAGTGGACGTGGCGGCCGAATGACGGCCGTCGACGGCGCGGACTTCGAGCGCTTCGCGATCGGGTTCGACCCGCGCGATCGCACGCGGCTGCACGAACTGTGGGACGACGTCATCGACTCCGGCCAGTGGTCGCACGGGCCGATGAATGCCGCCTTCGAGCAGACCTGGGCCGCCCACAACGGCGCCGAGGCGGTCGCGCTCGGCGGCTGGGCCGGCGGCGCGCTGGCGGCGCTGGACTTCGCGGGCGTGGCCGGCCGGCCGGTCATCTGCCCCTCCAACACGTTCATGGCCACGCCGCTGGCGATCATGCGCGCCGGCGGCCAGCCGGTGTTCGTCGACTGCTCGCGCGACGACCTGTGCATGAGCTTCGAATCCTTCGAGGCGGCGGCGGAGCGCACGAAGCCCGCCGCGGCGGTCATCGTGCACATCGGCGGCCACATCGCGTTCGAGAGCGAGAAGATCGCCGCCTACTGCCGCGAGCACGGGATCTTCCTGCTCGAGGACTGCGCGCACGCGCACGGCGCGTCATGGAACGGCCGCCGTCC
>JAXDHL010000353.1:0-2529 GCA_034664525.1 Solirubrobacteraceae bacterium | reverse complement strand
TCTTCGCGGCGGCGGCCGCGTTGCGGCGCGCGTCGCCGACGGCCTGGCGCACGACGCCGGCGTCGACGTAGCCGGTCAGCAGCGTGGTCTTGCCGTCGGTGCCGATGACGAGGATCGTCGGCGCCGTCGTGATGTTGATGTCCGTCGTGATCGCCGCGTAGTCGGCGACCTTGGAGATGTCGGCGTAGGCCGAGACGACGCGCTTGTCCTTCAGCGCGGTCTGGTGCACGGCCTTGCGGGCCGCGGCGTCGTCGGCGCCGGCGCCATGGAAGAGCAGGACGACGGTCTTGCCCTTGGACAGGAAGTTGATGAGCGTGGTCGACGGGTCGACCGGGACCTTGACGGCGGCGGGCTTGTTGACCGGCGCGGGGGTCACGGCCTTGGTGACGGCGGCCGGCTTGGCGGTCTTGGTGACCGCGGCCTTCCGGGTCGCGGCGGCCTTGACGGCGGCGGCCTTCACGGCGGCGGCCTTGGTGACCGCGGCCTTCTTGGCCGGCGTCGCGGCGGCGGCACCACCCGAGGCCTGCTGGATCTTCGCGTTGGTCGCGTCCGAGGTCGCCGAGGCGGCCTTGGCCTTGTCGACGGCGCTGGTGAGCCCGGCGACGCCGGGGGCGACCGGCGCAGCGACGGCGACCGGCCCGGGGGACGACGCGGGCTTCGGCTTCAGCACCGTGAACCACATTCCGGCGAGGAGCACGACGGCCACGAGGGCGATCTGCATGGGGCGACTGACCTGGTCCACACCCGCGTTGTCGACCGCCCACCCCCTGAAGTTGAGCCGGAAGCTCACCGATTGGACGATGGGCCTGTGCCGTCGCCGGGTGTTGCGTCAGGCGCTCGTACACTCGCGGGGACGTGCCGGACGAGCGCTTCGAAGAGCACCTGCTGCATCCCGTCGGCCGCGGGCACGCCCCGGTCGGCTCCCACGCGGGCGCGGCCGGTGGCGCGGCCTGCGGCGATCTCGTCACGATCTCGCTGACCGTCGCCGGCGACACCGTGGCCGACGCGGGCTTCGACGCATCAGGCTGCGGGGCCGCGCAGGCGGCCGGCAGCGCCGTCGTGGAGCTCGTGCGCGGGGCCCACGTCCTGGACGCCGCACGCGTGGGCACCGCGGCGATCGCTGCCGAGCTGGGCGGCCTCAGCGTCGGCAAGCTGCACGCCGCCGATCTCGCATCCGACGCGCTGCATCGCGCCCTGGGGGCCGCCGTCGCCGCCGACGGCGGCGCCGCCCCGCGGCCGGACCGCACGCTCGTGGCGATGTCGGGCGGCGTCGACAGCACCGTCGTCGCGCTGCTGTGCGAGCAGGCCGGCGACGTCGCCGCCGTCACGCTGGAGCTGTGGCGCGACCCCGAGAACGACGCCGAGGCGTCCTGCTGCTCGGCCAGCGCGGTGCGCTCGGCGCGCGCGGTCGCCCATCGCCTGGGCCTCCCGCACTTCACGCTGGACCTGCGCGACGCCTTCCGCGCCGGCGTCGTGCAGCCGTGGCTGGCCGGGCACGCCGAGGGCCTGACGCCCAACCCGTGCGTGCGCTGCAACGGCCACGTCCGCCTCGACGCGATGCTCGACTTCGCCGACCGCGTCGGCGCCGCCACGCTGGCCACGGGCCACTATGCGCGCCAGACCGAGGAGGGGCTGTTGCGCGCCGCGGCCGACCCGGCCAAGGACCAGACCTACATGCTGGCGGCACTGTCACCGGCCACGCTGCGGCGCCTGCGCTTCCCGCTCGGCGAGCTGACCAAGCCCGAGGTCCGGGCGCTGGCCCGTGAGCACGGCCTGGCCGTGGCCGACAAGCCCGACTCTCAGGACCTCTGCTTCCTGGCGGGGACCGGGCGCGAGCGGTTCCTCGCCCGCCACGGCGGCCTGGACGAGCGCCCCGGGGACGTGGTGGACCGCACCGGGACGGTCCTGGGCCGCCACCACGGCCACTTCCACTTCACGGTAGGCCAGCGCCGCGGCCTGGGCATCCACGCGCCCGAGCCGCTGTACGTGCTGGGCACCGACGCGCGCGCCAACACCGTGACCGTCGGGCCGCGCGAGGCGCTCGCCGCCGCGCGCGTGTCGCTGCGCGGCCTACGGCTGCACCGCGACGCCGAGGCGGTCGACGGCGTGCGCCTGCGCTACCACTCGGCGGCCACGCCGTGCCGGCTGGACGGCGACGTCGCCATCCTCGAGGAGACGTTCTCGGCGCCCGCCCCGGGGCAGACGGCGGTGCTGCTGGCGGGGGATGTCGTCATCGGATGTGCGACGATCGGACGGTGACGTCCGACGAGATCCGCGAGACCTTCCTGTCGTTCTTCGAGAAGAACGATCACAAGCGGCTGTCCAGCGCGCCGTTGGTGCCCGCGTCCTACGATCCCTCGGTCCTGCTCACGACCGCGGGGATGCACCCGCTCAAGCCGTACTTCATGGGCCTCGAGGACCCGCCGTACCCACGCCTGACGTCGTGTCAGAAGTGCTTCCGCACCGGCGACATCGACATCATCGGGACGACCACGCGGCATCTCACGTTCTTCGAGATGCTCGGCAACT
>JAXDHL010000352.1:0-8549 GCA_034664525.1 Solirubrobacteraceae bacterium | reverse complement strand
CGAGGTCAACGACGCGCTGTACGGCGAGATCACGTTCCACGCCGCCTACGAGCCGCAGCGCTCGATCCGCACCCGGCGCTTCAAGTACATCCGGCGCTTCGACCCCACCCACGAGGGCCCGGTGCTCCCGAACGTCGACGACTCGCCGTCCAAGGACCTGCTGGTCGCCCACGGCTGGCGCGAGCAGCGGCTCCCCGCCGAGCAGCTCTACGACCTCGTGTTCGACCCGCAGGAGGCGGCCAACGTCGCCGCCGACCCGGCCTACGCCGAGGTCCGCGACGAGCTGCGCGGGCGTCTGGAAGGCTGGATGGCGGAGACGGCGGATCCGCTGCTCGACGGCCCGGTCGAGCCGCTGCCCGGCTCGGCGCTCAACCGCCCGGACCAGCTGTCGCCGGACGACCCGATCTCGGTGGTGCAGCGCTCCGCCTAGCGTTGAGGCGGTGCATCGCCCTGCCGCTTCCTGGCTCGGACTGGGCGCCGCGACCGTCGCGCTCGGATGGCTGCTGGAGCGGCTGAGCGTCCCGTCGGCCTACCTGTTCGCGGCGCTCCTGCTCGGCCTGGCGGTCGCGCTGCGCTGGCCGGACCGGATGGCGGTTCCGCCGCGCGCGTTCACCGCTGCGCAGGCGATCACGGGCGTCGTGCTCGGCGCCTACCTGCAGTCGAGCTCGCTGACCGCCGTCGCGCACTCCTGGCTGCCGGTGACGCTCGTGTCGGCCGGGACGCTCGCGGTCTGCCTGGCCGCCGGCGTGGTGCTCGCGCGCACGACCGAGATGGACGAGCCGACGGCCGCGCTGGGGATGGTCGCCGGCGGGGCGTCGGGGATCGTGGCGATGGCACGCGATCTCGGCGGCGACGACCGGCTGGTGGCCTTCATGCAGTACGCGCGGGTGCTGGTGGTCGTCCTGCTCACGCCGATCCTGGCCGGCCTGCTGTTCCCCGGGGGCCACGCGGCGGCGGGCGCGACCGCCGACGGGCCGCTGATCGGCCCGGCCAAGGACTGGGCGATCACGCTCGCGTGCGCCCCGCTCGGCGTGCTGCTCGGACGGGCGGTGCGGCTCCCGGCGGGCGCGCTGCTGGGCCCGATGGCGATCGCGGGCGCGCTCACGCTGACCGGCGCGCTCGGGCACTTCAGCGTGCCGGCGCTGCTGCGCGAGGCGGCGTTCATCGGGATCGGCCTGCAGGTCGGGCTGCGCTTCACCGTCGCGACCGTGCGCCAGCTCGGCCGGCTGCTCGTCCCCGTGCTGATCTCGATCGCGGCGCTGATGGTGGCCTGCTTCGGCCTCGCCGTGCTGCTCGACCTGACCACCCCCGTGTCGCTGGAGGACGCCTACCTGGCGACGACCCCGGGCGGGTTGTACGCGGTCCTGGCGGTCGCGTTCGGCGCGGGCGCGAACACGACGTTCATCCTCGCCGTCCAGGGCCTGCGGCTCCTGGTGATGGTGCTGCTGGCGCCCGTCGTCGTCCGGCGGATGGTCCGCGGGCGTGCCACCATCAGGGCATGAGCGCCCTGACCGGAACCGGCATCTGGAGCGGCGAGCTGCGGCGCACCGGCGACGACGGCGAGCGGCGGGAAGCGGCGGCCGAGCTCGAGGCGCTCGGCTACAGCGCGCTGTGGTTCCCGGGCGGCCAGGGCGGCCCGGTGTTCGAGGCGGCCGACCTGCTGCTCGGCGCCACCGAGCGGGTGACGGTCGCGACGGGAATCCTCAACGTCTGGCGCCACACGCCGGCCGAGGCGGCCGAGGGTCACCGGCGGCTGCGCACGGCGCACGGCGACCGCTTCGTGCTGGGCATCGGCATCGGCCACGCGCAGTCGGTCGAGGAGTACCGGCGGCCGCTGACGAAGATGCGCGAGTACCTGTCCGAGCTCGACGTCCCGCGCGACGAGCGGATCCTCGCCGCGCTGGGGCCGAAGATGCTCGACCTCGCGCGCGAGCAGTCGCTCGGCGCGCATCCGTACTTCGTTCCGGTCGAGCACACGCGGATCGCGCGCGAGCGGCTCGGGCCGGACGCGGTGCTGGCGCCCGAGCAGGCCGTCGTGCTCGAGGCCGATCCCGGCCGGGCGCGCGCGATCGCCCGCCTGCACGTGGAGCGCTATCTGCGGCTGCCGAACTACACGAACAACCTCCTGCGGGTGACCGAGTTCTCCGAGGACGACCTGCGCGAGGGCGGGTCGGACCGGCTCGTCGACGCGGTCGTGGCCTGGGGCGACGAGGCGGCGATCCGCGCCCGCCTGGATGCGCACCGCGCCGCGGGCGCCGACCACGTGTGCATCCAGGTGATCCACGGCCGCGACGGCGAGCTGCCGCTGCCCGAGTGGCGCGCGCTCGCGTCAGCCCTGCTGTGACGTCGGGCGCACCAGCACCTCGTTGACCGCGACGTGCGGCGGCTGGCCGATCGCGTACACGATCGCCCGCGCGATGTCGTCGGCCTCGAGCCGCTTGATGCCGGCGAAGCGCTGCTTGATCGCCTCGAGCACCTCGGGCCGGTTGTGGCCGCTCAGCTCGGTGTCGACCGCCCCCGGCTCGATCAGCGTCACCCGGATGCCGCGCGGGGCGAGTTCCTGGCGCAGCGACTCGCTGAACGCGCCGACGCCGAACTTCGTGAGGTTGTAAACGCCCGACCCCTCACGGGCCACGCGCCCGGCCACCGAGGACACGTTGACGATCGAGCCGCCCTCGGGCAGGTGGCGGATCGCCGCGTGCGAGCCGTAGAGGACGCCGAACACGTTGACGTGGATCATCTGCCGCCACTCGTCGAGCGGCGCGTCGGTGATCGGGCCGAGCAACATGACCCCCGCGTTGTTGATGAGGTGGTCGAGACGGCCGAGGTGCTCGGCCGCGCCGTCGACGAACGCGCGAGCCTGGTCCTCCTCGCCGACGTCGGCCTTGAACGCCCACGCCTGACCGCCCTCGGAGGTGATTCGCTCGGCGAGCGTCGTGATGCGGTCCTCGCGGCGGGCCGCCAGCGCGACCGAGGCGCCGGCCTGCGCGCACGCGAGCGCCGTGGCCTCGCCAATGCCCGAGGACGCGCCGGTGATGGCGACCACCTGGCCGCTGAGATCGAAGTCCATGGCTTCGACGCTACCCGCCGCTTGGTGAGAGGGCTCTCAGCCTCCCCTCGTGCGGCACCGAGGTGGGGCCCGCAGACTGCCCCGGATGGCGCTCGCCGACCATCTCTTCTGGATCGCCAGCCGTGCCGCGGGAACGGCGGCGCTCCTGTTCTCCTCGCTCGCGGTGGGTGTCGGGCTGACCATGGCGCTCAAGCTGGTGCGCGGCCGCGGGGTGGATCTGCGGGTGACGCACGAGGCGCTGTCGCTGGCGACGCTGATCGCCGTCGTCGTCCACGTCGCCTCGCTGCTCGGCGACGGCTTCCTGCACCCGAGCGTCGCCGACCTGACCGTCCCGTTCGTCAGCGGCTACTAGGTGCCGTGGATGTCGATCGGGATCATCGCCGGCTGGGCGCTGGTCGTGCTGGGCCTGTCCTACTACGCCCGCCGCCGGATCGGCGCCGCCCGCTGGCGCAAGCTGCACCGTTTCACGTCGGTGGCCTGGATCGCCGCGATCGCGCACGCGCTCGGCGAGGGGACCGACGCCGGGCTGACCTGGTTCGTCGTCGCGATCGGCGTCACCGGCCTTCCCGCGGCCGCGCTGCTGGCGCTGCGGGTCTCCGGCCGGCGCCCGGCCACGCGCCGCCCGGCGCCGAGCACCGCGGCCGAGCGCGCGCGGGCCCGCGCCGAGGCGAGGGCGATGGCGCGATGAGCCCCGCCCTCGCCGTCCGCACCCGCCGCTCGCGCCGCATCCGGACGAGCGTGGCGACCGTCATGGTCTGCGCCTTCATCGCGCTGTTCGCGACGATCTACCTGCAGATGCTGGCCGGCCGGGATCCGGCGCTGGGCGCCTCGGTGACGCGGAAGGTCCAGCACGCCGCGGCCAGCGGCGCGGTGTCGCTGACGGCCGCCACCCGCCGCCGCGAGACGCAGGCGCGCGAGCACCGGGTCGCCCTGCGGCGCGCGCGCCGGCACGCCGCCGCCCGAGCCCGGGCCCGGGCGCGCGCGCGGGCGCGGGCGCGGGCCCGCGCGCGCGCGCTCGCAGCAAGCACCCCCACGCCGGCCGCCACGGCCGCGCCGGCCGCGACGGCCGTCCCGACCGCCGTCGCCACCGCGGTCCCGACCGCCGTCGCGACCGCCGCCCCCACCGCCGCACCGGTCAAGACCGCCCAGTCGTAGGCGGGACCGCCGGCGCGCGCTCGTCGGCCGGCGTGCGAGGCTGTCCGGGTGCTGCCGCCCGGACCGACCGCCGCGCCCGCCGTCCAGACGCTGCGCTGGCTGCTGCGTCCGATCGCGTTCCTGGAGGACTGCCGGCGGCGGTTCGGCGACGCCTTCAGCGTCACGTTCCTCGGGTTCGAGACCCCGATGGTCATGCTGTCGGACCCGGAGGCGATCCGGGCGCTGTACGCGGAGCGCGGCCACGGGCTGCCGCCCGGGCGGACGCTGTCGCTGCGGCCCGTGCTGGGCGAGCGCAGCGTGCTGTTGCTCGAGGGCCGGGAGCACCTCGAGCGCCGGCGGGTGATGCTGCCGCCGTTCCACGGCGAGCGCATGCGCGCCTACGAGCCGATCGCCCGCGAGGCGGCCGAGCGCGAGCTCGCCCGCTGGCCGCAGGGCGCGCCGTTCCCCATCCACCCGAGCATGCAGGCGATCACGCTGGAGGTGATCCTGCGCGCGGTCTTCGGCGTCGAGGACCCCGGCCGGCGCGACCGGCTGCGCGGGCTGCTGAAGGGCCTGCTCGACCAGACCAGCAGCGCGCGGCTGCAGTTCGCGGTGCTGGCGGCCCGCCGACTCGGGCTGCCCGACCCGCTCGCGAAGGTCGAGGCGCGCCAGCGCGACCTCGACGACCTGCTGCTCTCCGAGATCCGCGACCACCGCGACGACCCCGACCTCGGGGGGCGCACGGACATCCTGTCGCTGCTCGTGCAGGCGCGCTTCGAGGACGGCGCGCCGATGAGCGACCGCGAGGTGCGCGACCAGCTCGTCACGCTGCTGCTGGCCGGCCATGAGACCACCGCGACCGGGCTGGCGTGGACCTTCGACCTGCTGCTGCGCCATCCGCACGTCCACGACCGGCTGGTCGCCGAGGCGCGCGACGGCGCCGGCGCCGACGTCTACGCGCGCGCCGTGGTGAGCGAGAGCCTGCGCCTGCGCCCGGTCGTGCCGCTCGCCGGACGCCGACTGGCTACGCCGCTGAACACCGGCGGCCTGGACCTCCCCGCCGGCACCGACGTCACGCCGGCGATCTGGCTCACGCACACGAACCCGGCCGTCTACCCGGAGCCATACGCGTTCCGGCCCGAGCGCTGGCTGGACGGCGGCGCGCCGCCCACCTACGCCTGGGTGCCGTTCGGCGGCGGGGTGCGCCGCTGCCTCGGCGCCGCGTTCGCCGAGCTCGAGATGCGCGTCGTGCTCCAGACCGTGCTGCGCCACCGCACGCTGCGCCCCGCCGCCACCCGCGCCGAGCACGTGCGGCGGCGGAACGTCACGTTCTCGCCGGCGGGCGGGACCCGCGTGATCAGCGCAGGCGCTTCGACGTCAGCTTCACCGTCTGCTTGACCGTCCCGGCGGTCGCGACCAGCGTCACCTGGACGTCACCTGCCTTGGCCTTGCGAGACGGCAGCGTCAGGCGGTGGGTCTTCGTGTCGCGCACCTTGACCGTCCAGCGCTCGAGCCGCTTGGTCGTCTTACCCGCCTTCTGTGTCGCGGTGACCACGACGTCCGCCTTCTGGCCCGTCTGGAGCGCGATCCCCAGCGCGGTCCGCTTGACGCCGCCGAACGCCGGCCCGGACAGCTTCGCCAGCCGCAGGATCCGGCAGCTCGCGTTGCCGTAGAACGCCGGCCGCGTGCGGAAGCGGCCGCCGACGCGCTGGAACACCGGCCGCCGGGCGTCGGTCTTGCCGCCGGCCTTCACCGACACGCGCGCGAAGTACAGCCCGTCGGTGCCCTTCGCGCCCTTCCAGGTGAACGACTTGGCGCGCTTCGGGAAGTGGGCGATCCGGCGCTGCCCGATCACCTTGCGCCCGCGCGCCTGCTGGAAGACGTCGACGGTGAACTTCGCCTTGACGCGCCGGACGACGGCGAAGCGCAGGCCGCGCCGGCCCTTGGGCGACACCTTGACCGACTTGAAGCCGCGCGCGCCGGCGCAGGCCGTCGGCCCGCGGGTCCCGGTCGTGCCCGGCGCGCCGGCCGCCGCCGCGCAGCGGCCGTTGTCGCCGGCGAAGCGGTAGGTGTACGCGCCGCGCCCGTAGGTGGCGGTGAGCAGCAGATCGGGGTCGCCGGGCTTGAAGCGCATCGTCGTGACCGGCGTGGTCGGCAGGCCCCGGCCGAGCACCGAGTAGGCGCCGCCCGCGCTGTCGCAGGACTCGAACACGCCGATGTCGGTGCCGACCACCAGGTGGCCGTTGTGCAGTACGGACCAGTTCGCCGGCGTGTCCGGCAGGTCGCCGCTGACGTCGCTGAACGTCTCCCCCGCGTCGGTCGACTTGAACACGTGTCCGGTGCCGATCTTGCTCGTGTCCTCGCCGAGCGCGCCCGGGAACGCCCACCGGCGCCCGTAGCCCGCGAGCGTCACGTAGACGGTCCGCGGGTCGGACGGGTCCATCCGGACCGAGGTGATGTAGCGGGTCGGCAGGCCCTTGGCCGCCGCGATGTGCCAGTTGTCGCCCGCGCCGGAGGTGCCGAGCTTGGCGGCGGTCACGTTGGTGGCGATCCCGTTGGCGAACGGCGTGCCCTGGGTCACGGTGTCGCAGTAGCCGCAGTAGCCGACGTACGTCGCGCTCGGCCCCGGGTCGACGCCCTGGGTCGTGCGCTGCGCGAAGGCCACCTTGGAGTCGAAGCTGCCCGTCGCCGTGAAGTTCACGACGCGGATCACGTAGTCGCCGGCCTTCGGGTCGGGGATCGTGACCTTCTCCTCGGTCGTCGAGCCGTTGGCGGACGAGCCGACCTCGGTCTCGGTGCCGTTGTCCAGGCGGTAGACGTAGAGGTCCCAGTCGTTCGTGCTGTCCGCCCAGGTGACGTCGATCGTCACCGACGCGTCGCCCTCGCTCGGCTTGATCGTGAACGGGTGGTCGTCGTAGGTGCCGGGCAGGAACACCCCGGACCCGGTCTGGTCGCCCAGGCCGGGGAACGTCGTGTCCCCGCTCGTGTAGCCGAAGTCCGGCGTCTTCGGCCCCGTCGGCGCGTTGCTCGGGGTCGGGAACGACAGCGTGTCGACCGCCGACAGCTGGTTGTTCGGGTCGCCGGCGGCCGCCGCCGCGCTCGCGTCGCCGGGGTGCTTCTGGGTGCCGAGGTCGTACACCTGCTTCCAGCTGCCCGACGTGGTGCCCGCGCCATCCGTCGTCTCGTGGATCGTCCGGCCGCCGATGACCAGGTGCTTGGCGTCGTTGCGGTCCATCTCGAACGGCGTCGAGAACATCGCGCCGGTGAGTCCCGTGGGCTGGATGTCGGTCCAGGTCTTGCCGCCGTCGCTGGTGACGGACACGTCGCCGCCGGTGTACTCCTCATAGGCGGTGTTCGAGTTGTCCGGGTCGACCGCGGTGAAGAACCCGTCGCCGCCGTAGATCGTGTAGCTGTCCCCGTTGGGGTCGATCTTGAGCTCGCCGTTGTCCTGCAGGCCCATGTAGGCCGTGCCGTCCTTGGCCATCGCGGCGTCGTAGGGCTGCAACGTGTGCATGCCGTTGTTGTGGCCGGACGGACCGCCCGCCGTCTTGCTCCAGCCGTCGTTGTCGAGCTCGTCGCCCGCGGCGACGTGCTGCTTGTAGACGCCGCCGTCGTTGGCGGCGTAGAGGTCGACGCCGCCGCTGCCGTCCGGAACCCACATCGATCCGTGCTGGTCCGGGTGGGTGGTGAACTTCGGCACCGTCCCGCCGGAGGCGACCGGGCAGATCGGCGCGGTGTCGTTGACGAGCGGGACGATCGTGCACGACGTGCCGCCGTAATAGCGGCCGACGACGTCGAAGCGCGCCGGGGTCGTGCCGTCGAGGCCGGTCGGCGGCGTGACCGTCGGGTCGTTGGTCCAGACCTCCTCGAGGCCGAACGCGAGGCGGGTCGGGATGCCGGCGCTCGTGGCCCGGGTCGGGTCCGGCGAGACCCAGAGGTTGTACCAGGCCTGCACGCCGGGGCAATAGGCGATGATCGGCGCCTCGCAGGCGGGCGCGATGGCCGAGTTCGTGGTCACGTCCTTGAGCTGGTCGGCGCTCGCCAGCTGCTTCCAGGAGGACCCGAAGTCGGTCGAGACGTAGAGCCCGTTGAAGACCTCCGGGAACGGGACCGTGCCCGACGGCTGCTCGTTGACGTCCAGCACGGGCGCGCCGCCGTTGAACTTGTTCGCGTCCTGGACCATCGCGTAGACGACGTTGTGGTCCTGCTCGGGCCCGTTGGCGATCCCGAGCGCGACGCGGCCGATCTCCGACTGGCTGGTGGTCGGGATCGCCACCTTGGCGAACGTGCCGGCGGCGCCGGTGTCGGACGTGTACATGCCGTTGCCGGGCGACTGCGGGGCGCC
>JAXDHL010000351.1:0-2793 GCA_034664525.1 Solirubrobacteraceae bacterium | reverse complement strand
GAAGTCGCGCACGAACTTCTCCTTGCCGTCCTCACTGGCGTAGACCTCCGCCAGCGCGCGCAGCTGCGCGTGCGCCCCGAACACTAGATCCGCCGCGGTGGCGGTCCACTTGACGATGCCGGTCTTGCGGTCGCGTCCTTCGTACACGTTTTCCGCCGAGGCTGACGGTTGCCACTCCGTGCGCATGTCGAGCAGGTTGACGAAGAAGTCGTTGGTCAACGTGTCCGGCCGATCGGTGAACACGCCGTGCTGGGATCCGCCGTGGTTGGCGTTGAGGACGCGCATCCCCCCGACGAGCACCGTCATCTCCGAGACGGTCAGCGTCAACAGGTTGGCCCGATCGACCAGCAGGGTCTCAGGCGCCAGCTTCACGCCGGCGCGCAGGTAGTTGCGGAACCCGTCGGCGGTCGGTTCCAGCGGCGCGAAGGAGTCCACGTCGGTCTGCTCCTGTGACGCGTCCGTGCGTCCCGGCGTGAACGGGATCTCGACGTCGACGCCGCCGTTGGAGGCCGCCTGCTCGACGGCGGCGGAGCCGGCCAGGATGATCAGGTCAGCGAGCGAGACCGGCTTGGGGAAGGCCGCCTGGATCCCCTCGAGGGTGCTGAGCACCGTCGCCAGCTCCTCGGGGTCGTTGACCTCCCAGCCGCGCTGCGGCTCGAGGCGGATGCGCGCTCCGTTGGCGCCGCCCCGCTTGTCGCTGCCGCGGAACGTGGACGCCGACGCCCACGCGGCGGAGACCAGCTGGGAGATGGAAAGGCCCGAGGCGAGGATCTGCGCCTTGAGCGCGGCGATGTCCTGTGCCCCGACGAGCTCGTGCGTCACCGCGGGGACCGGGTCCTGCCACAGCAGCTCCTCCGCCGGGACCTCCGGCCCCAGGTAGCGCGCGATCGGGCCCATGTCGCGGTGCGTCAGCTTGAACCACGCGCGGGCGAAGGCGTCCGCGAGCGCATCCGGGTTCTCGTGGAAGCGCCGCGAGATCGGCTCGTAGACCGGGTCGAACCGCAGCGAGAGGTCGGTCGTGAGCATCGTCGGGGGACGCCGCTCGGACCCTTCCGCCGGGCCGGGCACGGTGCCCTCCCCGGCGCCGTCCTTCGGCTGCCACTGGTGGGCGCCGGCGGGGCTCTTGGTCAGCTCCCACTCGTAGCCGAACAGGCTCTCGAAGTAGCCGTTGCTCCACCTGGTCGGCGTGGCCGTCCACGTGACCTCGATCCCGCTGGTGATCGCGTCCGCGCCCTTGCCGCTGCGGTAGCTGTTCGCCCAGCCGAGGCCCTGCTGCTCGAGCGGGGCGCCCTCGGGCTCGGGACCGACGTACTCATCCGGGTCGGCCGCGCCGTGGGTCTTGCCGAACGCGTGCCCGCCGGCGATCAGCGCGACGGTCTCCTCGTCGTTCATCGCCATGCGGCGGAACGTCTCGCGGATGTCGCGGGCCGAGGCCGCCGGGTCCGGGTTGCCGTTCGGCCCCTCCGGGTTGACGTAGATCAGCCCCATCTGCACCGCGGCGAGCGGCTGCTCGAGCTCGCGGTCACCGCTGTAGCGCTCGTCACCGAGCCAGGTGGTCTCAGGGCCCCAATAGACGTCCTCGTCGGGCTCCCAGACGTCCTCCCGGCCGCCGGCGAAGCCGAAGGTCTCGAAGCCCATCGATTCCAGCGCGACGTTGCCGGTGAGGACCATCAGATCAGCCCACGAGAGCGCCTGGCCGTACTTCTGCTTGACCGGCCACAGCAGCCGGCGGGCCTTGTCCAGGTTCCCGTTGTCCGGCCAGCTGTTGAGCGGCGCGAAGCGCTGCTGCCCCGCCCCGGCGCCACCGCGGCCGTCGCTGATCCGGTACGTGCCGGCGCTGTGCCATGCCATGCGGATCATGAACGGGCCGTAGTGGCCGAAGTCGGCCGGCCACCAGTCCTGCGACGTCGTCAGCACGTCCTCGATGTCCTGCTTGACCGCGGCGAGGTCGAGGCGCTTGAACGCCTCGGCGTAGTCGAAGTCCTCGCCGAGCGGGTTGGCCACGGCGGGGTTCTTGGCGAGGATCTTCAGGTTGAGCCGGTCCGGCCACCAGCCCTGGTTCCCTGCGCCACCCTGGGTCGGGTGCGGAGCGCGCTCGTGCGCGACCGGGCAGCCGTCCCCGGTCGGTTCGTTCATCTCTCCAACGACGGCGTCGGGACTATCGGACACGGTCAGCCCTTTCGTTTCAGAGGTTCGAGCATGCGGAGCACAGGCCCCGGTAGACGACCTCGGCCTCGTCGATCGCGAAGCCGTAGTCGTCGGCCGGGGTCAGGCAGGGTGCATCGCCGACGGCGCAATCGACGTCCGCGACGGCGCCGCACGACCGGCAGACGACGTGGTGGTGGTTGTCGCCGACGCGCGACTCGTAGCGCGCCACGGAGCCCGGCGGGTCGATGCGCCGCACCAGGCGCGCGTCGGTCAGCGCCCGCAGCACGTCGTAGACGGCCTGCTGGGACACCTCGCCGAGCTCCTCGCGCACGAGGCCGATGATCGAGAACGTGTCGGCATGCGGATGGTCGTACACCGCGGCCAGCACCGCCACGCGAGGACGCGTGACGCGCAACGAACACTCGCGCAACATGCGCTCGAGCTCCAAGACCGCCGGCATGCCGGCACTCTGCCACAGACTCTGGAATCGATCCAGATATCGCCGCTTATTTCAAGAGTCTTGAAAGCCGGCGGTCCTTGAGGATCCGGCCCTCGGTCTGGCAGTGGGGGCAGTAGGTCATCACGTAGTCCTCGTAGAACACGGCCTCGAGGACGGTCTCGCAGCGCGGGCACGGCTCGCCCTGG
>JAXDHL010000350.1:0-2785 GCA_034664525.1 Solirubrobacteraceae bacterium | reverse complement strand
CCGGCTGCGGGCGTCGGCGCCGGGCAACGCGCGCTTCACCGGCTTCGTGCCCGGAGACGACGTCGCCCGCTGGTTCGCCGCGGCCGACGTGGCGCTGCTCCCCTATCCGCAACCATTCGCCAGCTCGGGCCCGCTCGCGCTGGCCCTCGCCCACGGCACGCCGGTGCTGCTCTCGGAGGCGCTCGCGCGGACCACCGGCGCGCCCACCACGCTGCGGACCGGCCTGGATCCGGCCGAGCTGGCCGCCCGGCTGCGCCGGCTCGCCGACGACCCCGCCCAGCGGGCCGGACTGGGCGAGGCGGCGGCGCGGATGGCCGCCGGCCGCGGCTGGCCCGAGGTCGCCCGCCGCCATCTGGAGCTCTACGGCGAGGTGGCGGCGTGAGCGTCCTCGCGCTCGGTGCGTTCGGCCAGGGCAACCCGGGCGACGAGGCGCTGCTCGCCGCCCTGCGGCGCGCGCTGCCCGGGCAGCGGGTGCTCGCGGCGAGCGCCGACCCGATCGCCACCGCGGCCGAGCACGACATCCCGGCGGTCGAGCGGACCGACCTGCGCGGCGTGGCCCGCCGCCTGCGCGAGGCCGACGCCGTCGTGGTCACCGGCGGCACGATCTTCAAGACGCTGCACCCGTCGACCGGCCGGCGGCCGCTGTCGCTGCTGCGCCGCACCGCCGCGATCGCCGCCGCCGCGCGCGCGGCGCGGCGCCCGCTCGCGCTGGTCGGCGTCGGTGCGGCCCCGCTCGAGAGCCGGGGCGCTCGCGCGCTCGCCCGGGCCATCGTGCGTTCCGCCGACCTGCTCGTGCTGCGCGACGACGAGTCGGCCGCCGTGCTCGCCGCGACCGGCGCGCCGGCCCCGTACCGCGTCGGTGCCGACCTGGCCTGGACGGTGCTCGACACGCCGCCCGCGCCGCCGCACCGGCCGCGCGAGGGCCGCCCGCTCGTCGTGGCGCTCAGCCATCTCGCCGGCGGCCGCGACCTCGCGGACCGGCTCACCGCCGCGCTGGCTCCGCTGACCGTGGACGCCCCCGTCGTGCTGCTCCCCTGGCAGGCCGGCAGCGGCCACGACGTCGGGCTCGCGCACGCCGTGGCCGGCGGGCTGGGCGCGGTCGAGGTGGCGCGTCCGCCGGCCAACCTGGCCGCGGCGCGCGACCTGCTGAGCGGCGCGCGTGCGCTGGTCGGCCTGCGCTTCCACGCACTGCTCGCCTCCGCCGCGGCTGGCACGCCGTTCGCCGCGCTGACGCACGAGCCCAAGCTCGAGGGCCTCGCCCGCCGGCTCGGCCAGCCGGGGGCGTCCACCGGCGCCCCGCCGGCGGCACTGACCGCGGCCGTGCGCACCGCGATGGCGGGTCCTGCGCCCGACCCGGCGGGCGTGCGCGCGGAGCGCGCCCGGGCCGAGGAGGGCTTCCGCCTGCTGCGGGTGCTGCTCGCGGGCGGGCGCTCGGACGAGGCCGCGCATATCGACGGCCTGGACCTGCGACCGGAGGAGTGGCTCGGATGAGCGCCACACGGGAACGCACGACGACCCGGTCGCGGCCGCAGGACCGGCCTGCTGCAGCGCCGGCCGAGCACCGGCGCGACGGGCCGGCGCCCGCCGCCACGCCGCAGCCGGGAGCGGTGCGGCGCCTCGCCGCCGAGCAGCTCGGCGTCGCGGGCGGCCAGCTCGCCGCCGGCGTCGGCAACCTGCTGTTCGCGCTGCTCGCGGCGCGCGTGCTGGCCCCCGGCGCCTTCGCCGACCTTGCCGGCTTCCTCGCGCTCTACCTGCTCGTGCACGTCCCGGCCGCGAGCCTGAGCGCGGGCAGCGCGATGGCGCCCGAGATCGCCGCGGCCGCGCGCCGGCGCGCGCTGGCGGCCGGGTGCGCCGCCGGCGCCGGACTGGCCGTGGTCAGCCTGCCGCTCAGCGCGCTGTTGCACGTACCCGCGCTGATGCTTCTCGCCGCGGCGCTCGCCGCGCCGAGCGCCGGGTTGCTGGCGCTCGACCGCGGCCGCCTCTACGGACTGCACCGTCACCGTCGCGCGGTGGCGAGCCTGCTCGCCGAGCCGGCCGTGCGGCTTGCGGTCGGCATCGCGCTCGCCGCGCTCGCCGGGCCCGTCGGCGGCGCGCTCGCCGTCGTCGCCGCCGGCTGGGCGGCCCTGCTGGTCGCGTACGTCCCCGAGGGCACGGCTCCGGCACCGCGTGCCGACACGCCCGACGGGCCGCGCAGCGCGGTGCGCCCGAGCGCCACGGTGGGCGCGTTCCTGCTGCTCGCCGCGGTCCAGAACCAGGATGTCCTGCTGGCCAACGCCGTGCTCCCCGAGACCGAGGCGGGCCGCTTCGCCGTGCTCTCGACCCTTGGCGGCGTGGCGGCGTTCGCCTCGACGACCGTGCCGCTGATGCTGCTCCCGCGCGCGGGGCGCGACGCCCTGCGCGCCGCCCTCGGCGTCGCCGGGCTGCTCGGCGTGGGCGCGCTGGCCGTCGTGGCGATCTCGCCGGAGGCGCTCGTCTCGACCGTCTTCGGGGCGCGCTACGCGTCGGTCGGCGCGATCGCCGTGCCCTACGTGCTCGCCATGGGCCTGCTCGGCGTCGCCCGCGTGCTCGTCGCTCACCTGTGCGTGGTGCGCCGGCCGGCGACGGTCGTCGCGCTCCTCGCAGCGGTGGTCGTGGGCCACATCGCACTGGTGCTGACCATCGGCGACGACGCCGCGGGCATCGCGACCGCCACGCTCGCGGCGACCGGCGCACTGACCGCGGGCGCCGCCGGGCTGATGGCCCGCGGCACGCCGTTCGCGGCGCGGGCGCTGGCGCTGCTCCAGCG
>JAXDHL010000349.1:0-4897 GCA_034664525.1 Solirubrobacteraceae bacterium | reverse complement strand
GCCATGTTGCGCTGCATGGCCGCCTCCGTCTCGCGCAGCTCGGCCGCGGGGCTGAACAGGACCAGCTCGGAGTCGGCGCCGTGTGCCGGCGAGTGGCCCGGCGGCAGGTAGAACGCGTCACCGGCCGTGTAGTCCTCGACGTGGTCTGCGAACGTGAACGTCGCGGTGCCCTTGATGACGTAGCCCCAGTGCGGGCACTGGCACAGGTCGTCCTTGAGGCCCTTCAGCAACGGCGCGCCGTCGACCGCCTCGGCGAACGAGACCATCGTGACCGTGTACCCGTCGATGTCGCCGCTGCGGTCGGTCACCGGGCCGAACTCGCCGACGTTGGGCGCGGTCTCCTTCGAGAAGCCTGGCATGTCGTCACCTCTGGGTCGGATGCCGGTCGACGCGAAGCTACCGCGGCGGAGCCGGTTCCGAATGGGGCGTTCGCCTCATCATTCGGAGGATGCCGTCGGCTCGTCGCGCTCGAGCTGCTCGCGCCGGCGCAGCCGCGCATACAGGAGTCCGACCCCGAAGGCGCACAGGCTCGGCACCACGGCGACCCAGGCCACCCGAAGCCGGACCGAGCCTCCCGGCAGCCGGACGTCGACGAGCACGAAGTTGGCGGCCGCGAACAACGTGAGCGCGAGCAGCGACGCGGCGATCAGCAGCGCCCGCAACGGTCTGGTCCAGCCGCGCTCGGTCATTGCTCCTCGGCCGCCACGAGACGCATGAGGTCGAGGTTCTCGGTCATCACGCCGTCCACGCTATTCCGGAGCAGCTGCTCCAGCCGCGCGAGGTCGTTCACCGTCCACACGAACAGGCGCAGGCCGCGGCGTCGCACCCACTGCTGCACCGCCGGCGTCACGAGTGCCTCCTGGACGCTGAGCCCGTCGGCGACGTCGCCGACGGCCGGGTGGGCGCGCACGCTCGCCAGCTCGGCAGGGTTGAAGATCAGGAGCAGCCGCTCGGCCTGGGGGATGCGCCGCTTGACGCTCGCGAGCGTGGCGAGGCTGCTCGCCTGGATCACCAGCCGCCGGGACGGTTGCCGCACGAGGAAGTCCGCCACCCGCCGGACGAAGGCGTCGGAGTGGTCCTTGAAGTGCAGCAAGACCGTGCTGCGCAGCGATGCGACGGCCCACGAGCGGGACAGCGAGGGGCCGCGGAACGCGATCTCCTCCAGGAACGGCAGCGGCTGGTCATGGGAGGCGGACAGCTCCCCGCCGATGTCGCGCACGTCGATCTCCACGGCGCCGACGCCGTAGGCGACCGCATCGGCGGCGGTGCTCAGCTCGTCGCCGACGTTGTGCCCGACCGTCAGCAACGGCGACCGGAACGTCAACTCCCCGCGCACCCGGGCGGCGGACTCCGCCGGCACGGTGCCGGACGTCATCCGCTCCACCTGGCTGTCGAACACCACGGCGACGGCGAGCAGGACGACGCATAGCGCCGTGACGAGTCGCGCGATCCCGAGCACGGCGAGCTGCATCGCTCGAGTCTCTCACGGCGTGGACGTCGCGCCGGGCCGCAGCAGGCCATGTCCACCCGCCCGGGCAAGGGCGTCCCGGTGGCCAGCTACGGACGCGGCGCGGCTCCGGCACGCTGCGTGGAATCGGTCGGCAACCATGGCACGCCGTAGTGATCGCCGATGCGCGCGAGCGGGTCCGCGCGGCATCGTGGGCGGCCGCACAGGCGGCGCTCGGTTCGGCGCTGGCGTGGTTCATCGCGCACCGGGTCCTCGGCCACGCCGATCCGTTCTTCGCACCGATCGCGGCCGCGGTCGCGCTCGGAACGACCAACTTCAAGCGCAGCCCTCGCACCGTGCAGATGGTGCTCGGCGTGCTGCTCGGCATCTCCGTCGGCAGCGTGCTCGGCGGGCTGCTCGGCTCGAGCACGCCTTCGCTCGGCCTGACGGTGCTCGCGACGCTGGTGAGCGCGCTCGCGCTGGGCGTGGGGTTCGTGGGCGACGGGATGGTGTTCGCCAACCAGGCAGCGGGATCGGCGATCCTCGTCGTCGTCCTGCATCGCAGCGGGACCGGCGCCGAGCGTGCGGTGGATGCGGCGGTCGGCGGCGCCGTCGCGCTGCTGCTCTGCGTATTGGTGTTCCCGGGGCGCCCGCTCCCGCGATTGCGCGTCGCCGAGCGGGCCGTGCTGGCGTCACTGGCCGGCGCACTCGCGCGGATGGCCTCGCTCCTGCGCGCCGGCACGCCGCCAGAGCCGGGGTGGGCGCTGGCGGTGGCGTACGACATCCACGAACGCCTCGCGCAGCTGGCAGAGGCGCGATCATCGGCGCGGGCCAACGTGCGCATCGCGCCGCGCCGCTGGCGGCTCCGCGGGCTCGTCGACGCCGAGCTCCGCCGGCTCGCGTGGCTTCACCTGCTCGCCGACGCGGTGCTGGGCCTCCTGCGCGCCGCCACCGGCGCCCTCGAAGACCGGCAGCCGCTGCCGGCGCCGCTCGATGACCACATCGCCGCGCTCGCGACGGCGCTCGGCCGGCTCGCGAGCACGCCTCAGCCCTGGCCGCCGCAGCTGCTGCGCGCCGTCGGCGAGGTCGCCGCGCGGCCGATCGAAGCGCCGGCGGGCGCCCACGCCGACTGGGTGCCGGTGATCACGTCCAGCCTGCGGACCACGGGGCGGGACCTCGAGCAGGTCATCAAGCTCGACGCCCGCGTCGCTCCGCAGCGCGCCGCTGCGCCGCCACCGGTACGCACGGAGTCGCTTCCAGACCCCCCGCTAGCACCCAGGCGGACGGCGGGCTAGCCCGCGCGTGAATCGTGGGGCGCGCCCCGGTGCAGCCTTGCGCACGCCCTATTGGAGGGGGCGGGTGCCGGCCGTACGGTTTGAGAACACAGCAGCAGGACGATCGCGCACCGGGGGCGCCTCCCCAATATTGCCCCCGGGTTGCCGAATGACCTCCTCGGCGACCACTCTCGGCGAGCTCGTGGGTGCGGATCGTCGGCGTGATCGTCCTGCTCCGTTGCTTCCGGACGGCCCGCCTCGGGTGCAGTAACGCCCGAGGCGGGCCGCTGGGCGCAGCCTCAGATCCCCGACGAAGGAGCTGGCCATGAAGCCACCAGCCAAGTTCGCCCGTGCACGCAAGCCCGGCCTCCGGAGGTGACGGGATGTCCATCCTTCCCTCCACCGGGTCTGCCGTCGAAGGCCCCTCCGGCGGCAACATCGCCGACGTCGTCGGCCTGATCCTGGACAAGGGCCTGGTGATCGACGTCTACGTCCGGGTCTCGCTCATCGGGATCGAGATCCTCACGATCGACGCCCGCGTGGTCGTGGCCAGCGTGGACACGTATCTGCGCTTCGCCGAAGCCGCCGAGCGACTCAACCTCGAAGCCACCAGAAAGCCCGGCGTCCCGGAGCTGCTCCAGGGCGTGACCGGCGCCGTGGCCGGCGCGGTCTCGCGGCCGCCGGCGGCCGTCGAGTCCGCGAACGGCGCCGCCGCGCTGCCCACCGGCGAGCGCACCCGTAACGACGAGCGCGAGCCGGTCGGCGTGCCGGCCAGGCGCAGGAAGGAGCGCGCACGATGAGCCGCCCGAGCGAAACCAAGGAGCCCCGCTCGGCGGTGGCGCAGGATCAGACCCACCCCGTCTACGTCTACGGCATCATGGCGGCGGCAGACGGCGACAGCTGGCCGGCGATGCCCGGGCTCGGCGACCCGCGCAGCCCCGTCCGAACCGTCGCCGAGGGCGGGATCGCGGCGCTGGTCAGCGATCTGGCCCCCGACCACACACCGGGCCGGCTCGAGGATCTGGAGGCTCACCGGCGCGTGCTGGCGCAGGCGATCAAGGTCGGGACGGCGATCCCGATGCGCTTCGGCACGGTGATGGACAGCGACGAGGTCGTCCGGAGCCGGCTGCTCGAGCGCCACGCCCCCGAGCTGAGCGACGTGCTGCGCACGCTGGACGGACACATCCAGATGACGGTGAAGGCGTTCTACGCCGACGACGCGCTCGTCGGTGACGTCCTGGCCACGCAGCCCGACCTCGCCCGTCAGGCGGCCGCCCTCGCGGAGCATCCGGGGCCGGAGATGCGCACCGAGCGGGTCCGGTTCGGGGAGCTGCTGGCCAAGGCGGTGGAGGCGCGCCGCGCGGAGGTCGAGTCCGCGCTGCTTGCCCGGTTGTCGGCCCTGGTCAGCGATGTGCGCGTCGAGCCGGCGAGCAGCGACCGCGTCGCCTTCAGCGCGCACCTGCTCGTCCACCGGGACCGTCGCGCGGCGCTCGACGACGCGATCCGCGAGCTGGGCGACACGCTCGACGGCGTGCTCGCGTTCCGGTACATCGGTCCGCTGCCGCCGTTCTCCTTCGCGGACCTCTCGCTCGAGGACGGCGACGATCAGTGGGACTGATCTCCAAGGTGCTGCTGCTCCCGCTCGCGCCCGCGCGCGGCGTCGAGTGGGTCGTGGGGGTGGTCGTCGACGAGGCGGAACGTCAGATGGCGGAGTCGGCCTCGCCCGCGCGGGCGCTCGAGGACCTCGCGGCCGCCGTCGCCAACGGCCAGATCAGCCCGGCGGAGGCGGAGGTGCAGGAGGCCGCGATCATCGAGCGGATGCTCGCGGCCCACGACCCCGCCCTCGGGCCGTGAGGCCTATCGCTGCAGGTAGCGCAGCACGGCCAGCACGCGGCGGTGCTGATCCGGGGTCTGCTGGAGATCGAGCTTGCTGAAGATGTGCGTGATGTGGCGCTCCACGGCGGCGACGCTCACCACCAGATCCTCGGCGATGCCGTGATTCGAGCGGCCTTCGGCCATCAGGGCGAGGACGCGGCGCTCCTGGGGCGTGAACCGGCTCAGCGAGTCGTCGTCGCGCTGGTGGGAGACCAGCTGCTGGACCACGTCCGGATCGAGCGCCGACCCACCGCAGGCGACCTGGCGGACCGCGTCGGTCAGCGTCTCCAGATCGCCGACG
>JAXDHL010000348.1:0-4061 GCA_034664525.1 Solirubrobacteraceae bacterium | reverse complement strand
CGGCCACGAGCCACTGGACCGCGCCGGTTCCCGCGTGCAGCTCGCGCTGCGTGGACGGGATGGCCACGTTGACGATGAAGAAGTCCAGCGTGACGAGGAAGGTGCCGGCGAGCACGACGGGAAGCGCCAGCCGGTCTCTGATGGAGGAGGCGGAGGAGGTCATGGCAACGATGGTCCGCCGCCGACCTCCTCCCGTCGATTACCCGCGGGGTAAGGGCCCCGCGGCGCCGCTCAGTCCGGGATCAGCCCGTCGCCCGTGAACTCGTGCTGCGCCTCGTCCAGCGTCAGGTCGGGCGGTGGCAGGATGATGTCGGACCCCTCGAGGTCGTCGTCGCCGAGCAGCTGGCCCTCCGAGCGCACGAGCTCGAGCATCTGCTGGAAGAGCTCCTGGAAGCGCGCCTCGTCGCCCGCCTCCACCGCGGCAACCGTCTCGTTGTCGAGGTCGTTGAGCTGCTCCGCCTTCTCGTCGGGAAACCGGTACTGGTTCTCCGTCGCGATCCGGACGATCACGCCTGACCCTCCTGCGGCTGCGGGGCGGAGCCGGACTCCAGCGCGGGCGCCTCGGCGGCGGTGCCCTGGCCGAGCTCGGCCTTGATCTTGGCCAGCTCGTCGTCGACGGCCGCGCCGCTGGAGAGCTCGTGCAGCTGGCGGTCGAGGTCGTCCTTGCCGTCGCCGAGCATCAGGTTGTCGTCGAACGCGCCGGCGGCCTCGAGCTCGTCCATCGCGTTCGCACGTGCGCGCATGTCCTCGGTCTTCTCGGTCGCCCGCTGCATCGCGAGCCCGACGTCGGCCATCTCCTCGCCGACGCCCGTGGCGGCCTCGGAGATCCGCACGGAGGCCTCGGCGGCCGAGTACTGCGCCTTGATGACCTCCTTCTTGGTCCGGAACTGCTCGAGCTTGGTGCGGAGCTTCTGCTCCTTGTCGATCAGCTGCTGCTGCTGGCCCTCGAGCTCCGTGACCTGCTGGTCGAGCGACTGCAGCTCGGTCTGGGCGAACGTCTTGCGCTCGAGCGCGGTGCGGGCGAGGTCCTCGCGGCCCTGGGAGAGGGCCTGGCGGGCCTGGGTGTCGAGCTTGACGACCTGCTGCTCGAGCTTCTGGGCCTGCAACTGGAGACGCTTCTTGGACGTGACGACGTCGGCGATGCCCTTCTTGACGTCCTGGAGCAGCTCCATCTGCTTCTGGTAGGAGTACTCGAGCGTCTCGCTCGGATCCTCCGCCCGATCGAGGAGCTTGGAGATCTTCGCCTTGATCACCGTGGACATGCGTCCTGTCAGGCCCGGCACGGAATCCTCCTGCTGGTGGGTCGCGTCATCAAACTGCCTGGGGTGAGCCTACCTGTCATGGATCCCCGGCCCGTAAAGGACTCCACCTCGGTGCTCGTGCACTGGATGGGCGTCACCGACACCAACAACGCGGGCTTCGTGCACGGCGGGACGGTGCTCAAGCTCTGCGACGAGGTCGCGGGCCTCACCGCGATCCGGCACTCGAGCCGGCGGGTCGTCACCGCCGGCCTCGACCGGGTCACGTTCTTCGAGCCGATCGAGCGGGGCGACCTGGTGACGCTGACCGCCTCGGTCAACGCCGTCTGGCGGACCTCGATGGAGGTCGGCGTGCGCGTGACGGCGGAGCGCCCGCGCGGCGCGCACACCGCCCCGCGGCACACGAACACCGCCTACTTCACGATGGTCGCGCTCGACGAGAACGGGCGGCCGACGCCCGCGCCGCCGCTGCGCAGCGACTCAGACGACGAGCGGCGGCGGGAGCGCGAGGCGCAGGTGCGGCGGCGCAACCGCCTCACCGAACGCGAGGAACTGTTGCGCCACCGCCAGGCTGCGGGGGAGGCCTAGAAGCCGACCGGGTGGCGGGCGGTGTAGCCCGCCTGCTTGCGCGCGGTGGAGCGCCAGCGCGGGCCCTTGCCCGAGGAGACGGGCTCACCCGCGGCGGAGGTGTCCAGGCGCAGGCCGGCGATCACCGCGTACGCGTGGCCGGAGTTCGCGTACACCGTGATCCACTGGCCCTTGCGGGCCTTGCCCCAGGACATGAAGGACCCGGAGTCCAGCGGCGACTTCAGCAGCCCGCCGCCGTGCAGCGCGTAGGAGACGGTGCCCGAGCAGTCGTAGCCGGACGACTTGAACGTCCGGTTGTGGCCGCCCCCGTAGGAGTACGGCTTGCCGATGATCTCGTCGGCGGCCCAGATGGCCTCCTGGACCTGCGGCGGGGCCATGGAGGGCGCGGCGGCGCGGCCGTCGTCCAGACGGACCGCGGTCGTGCCCTCGACGACCGGCTTGGTGGGATCCGGCGCGTTCTCGTCATACGCGGCGCCGCCGGTCGGCGCCGGCGTCTGGGCCACCGCCGCCGCAGGGGCGGACAGCGCGAGCGCCAGCATCGTGGACAGCAGGGTGATTCCCCGCACGGACTTGGACCTCTTTCGTCGGCCTGCGGGGTTAGCTGACGGGCTGCCGCTGAAAGAGCCTGCGGCCCGCGACAAGGTCGCGGTTCGCCCCGAACTGCTGTGGGTCCCCCGTTCCCCGGCCTCTTGCCAGGGATTCGGCTTTTTGGTGCGGCCGCAAGGTAGCAGCCGGAATCCCTCCGTGCATCGGCGGCGATCAGGGGGAGCTTTAGCGCGGCTTGAAGCGATCCGTCAGGGCAGCGACTAGCTTCCCCGCGATGCGCGCCCGGCTGACGCTCCCCGTGCTCTGCCTGCTCGTCGCCGGTTGCGGCGGCTCGGGCGCCAAGCCGGCGACGGATCAAGGCCCGCCGGCGCTCGGCCGGCCCGCGCCGAAGGCCGAGGCGACGCAGGCCGCCCAGGACCTCGGGTTCCCGGGCTTCGCCACCAAGAACACGACGCGCGTGGGCGGGGCCGACCCGGTCGCCGACGCGGCCGGCGTCGCGCTGGCGGTGTTCCCGTCGGCGGCCTCCGACGCACGGCCGAGCGCGGTCTCGATCGTCGACGCCGGCGACTGGCGGGCCGCCATCTCCGCCGCCCAGCTGCTGGCCTCGCCGGTGGTCGCCCCGATCCTGTTCTCCCAGGGCGGCAAGCTGCCGGTGGCGACCGCGGACGCGCTGAAGACGCTCCAGCCCACGGGCGCACGCAAGCTCGGCGGCGCGAAGGTCGTCCGGATCGGCAACGCCGCGGGCACCCCGCCGGGGCTGCAGGCCGAGAGCGCGGGCGGCAGCGATCCGGCCGTCATCGCCCGCTCGATCGACGCGCTGCAGGCGCAGGCGGCGGGATCGCGCACGCGCGAGGTGATCGTCGCGCCGGCCGACGCGCCGTCGTACGCGATGCCCGCCGCCGGGCTCGCCGCCAAGACGGGCGCGCCGGTGCTGTGGACGGGCAAGACCTCGCTGCCCCGGGCGACCGTGCGCGCCATCCGGGCGCGCAAGAACCCGCGCATCTACGTCATCGGGCCGCCGTCCGCTGTGGCGGCGAACGTCGTCCGGGCGCTTGGCAATCTCGGGCCGGTCAAGCGGATCCACGGCGCCGACCCGGTCACCAACGCGATCGCCGTCGCGCGCTTCAGCGACGGCGCCTTCGGCTGGAACCTCGTCGATCCCGGCCACGGGCTCGTGCTCGCGAACGCCGACCGCACGAACGACGCGGCCGCCGCCGCCCCGCTGTCGGCGACCGGCTCGCACGGCCCGCTCCTGCTCGTGACCGACGGGGCCGCGATCCCGAGCGCCCTGCAGTCCTACCTGCTCGACATCCAGCCCGGCTACGACAAGGACCCGGTCCGCGGCGTGTACAACCACGCCTGGCTGCTCGGCGACGCCGGCGCGATCTCGGGACCGGTGCAGTCCCGGATCGACACGCTGCTCGAGATCCAGCCGGTCGGCCGCGCTCGGTAAGCTGCGCGCCCCTCATGGCAGAAGCCGAGCAGCCGCAGCGCCTCAGCGGCGACCACAAAGTCACGGTGGAGGACGTCCGCCAGCTCATGGGCGCCTCGACCCCGCACTTTGCGCTGCAGCTGCGCAACCGGATCGCCCGGCTGGTCCAGGGCCTCCCGGACGACGATCCGGCCAAGCAGCTCGCGCGCATGGAGATCGCCCGCCTCGAGCGCCTC
>JAXDHL010000347.1:0-7247 GCA_034664525.1 Solirubrobacteraceae bacterium | reverse complement strand
GCGAGCTTGAGCGCCAGGTAGCCGCCGAGCGAGTTGCCGACGATGTGGGCGGTCGCGAAGCCGGCCTGGTCCATCGCGCGCTCGACCGCGTCGGCCATCGCGGTCCCGTCGACCTCGCCCTCCATCGGGGGACCGCCGGCGTGGCCGGCGAGCGTCGGCGCGAGCACGTCGTGGCGGCGCTCGAGCGCCGGCAGGATCGGCTCCCACGTGCGCCACGTGTCGGTGAAGCCGTGCAGGCAGACGAGCGGCTCACCGGAGCCGCCGCGATGGGACGGGGTGAAGGACACCGGCGCGGAAGCTATCCGCGAGAGCTCGCTACTGGCGCGGCGCGTAGCGGTGGTGGAGCATCAGCGCGTTGCCGTCCGGGTCGGCGAAGAAGGCCATGTGGCAGACGCCGGTGTCGAAGATGTCCCCGGCGAAGCTGACCCCGCGTTGCTCGAGCGTCGCGCGCGCGGCGGCGACGTCGTCCACCTGCAGCGCGATCGCGTTCACGTTCGGCTGGAACGACCCGACGCCCATGCGCACGGGGTCGAGGACGTTGAGGGTGACCGTGCCGGTCTCGAACTCCGCGAAGTTGCGCTCGGGCCGGTGCACGGAGCAGGGCAGCGCGAGCGCGTCCCGGTAGAAGGCGACGGCGCGGTCGAGATCCTGGGTGGCGACGGCCACGAAGTCGACGCCGGTGACGACGGTGGTGGCGGGTGTGGTGCTCATGCCCCGACTCTATGTCGGGCTCCGCAGCGCTCCTGTGACCGCGCGGCGTCTCAAGCTTGCGAGCGCGTGGGCCGATGCCTTGCGGACGGAGGGCCTGACCCTACCTGGCGCGTTGAGGAAAGCTCCGTAAGGCGGAGCGTCGCGCCGCTCGATCGACCCTCGCCGGCGGATCCGCCGCGCGCATGGTCGCCGTCCCCGCGCTCCATATGGATTCACCGAGAAATCGTGCTCGTTCGTCCTGTTTCAAGCCGTTCGCAGACATCGGACGAACGTCCAATCGCGCTCAACGCGGTTCCGCCTGGGTAACTGCTGAGCTTGTCCAGTGCCGGGTCGCCGGGGGGCTCCGATGGTCGTCGGGGACCCAGCGCGCTGTCGTCCGTCTTCTGACGAAAGGACCTTCCGATGTCCCGCTTTCCAGCGCGGGTCGCGACTGCCGCATGCCTGATGGCCGTCGCCCCCGCGTCCGCCGCCGATGCCGCCAACTCGATGACCGAGAAGGCCACGCACAAGCCGGCGCGGGCGTCATCCGTCCGCCGCTCCGCGTTCGCCGTGTCGAAGGCCAATGATGCGAATCGGTCTACCCGCTGGGCCAGCGCGCGATCACGCAGACAGTGGTGGCGGGTCGACCTCGGCGCCCAGCGGTCGGTGAGCCGGGTATCGATCGACTGGGCGTCGGCGTACGCCGCCCGCTACCGGATCCAGACCTCCGGCGACGGCCGGACGTGGCATACCGCGGCGTCCGTGCGCGCGCACCACTCGGCGACGCGCGCGACCTCGTTCGCGGCCCGCTCGGCGCGCTACGTCCGGATGTTCGGCGTCAAGCCCGCGACGCGGTGGGGCTTCTCGATCCAGGAGATGAAGGTGTTCGGCCCGCGTGACGCGAGCACCCCGGCGCCCGCCGCCCCGGCCCCCAAGGCCCCGGGCACCAGCTCCGGCGCTCCGGCGGCTTCCGGCAACCCGACGCCGACGGGCGCGCGGGTCTTCGACGGGACGCGCAAGGCGAACTGGTCGCAGATCATCGAGGCGGCACCCGACCGCATCAGCGACACCGGCGATCCGCTCGGCGCGGCCGGCAACGTGCTGAAGTTCACCGTCCAGGACGGCGACACCGTCATCAGCCCGAACCCGCGGGCGCAGCTGGAGACCAGCGACTTCATCAATCCCGGCGACGAGATCTGGTTCGGTGGCCGGATCTTCGTCCCGGCGGACTTCCAGACGCCGCCGTCGGGCAGCTGGATCACGCTGTCGTCGGTCTACGGTCCGCCGTACTCGGGCGCGTCGCCGGCGCCGATCCAGATCGTCCAGGGCGCGACGGACAGCGAGCCGACGTTCGGCATCGTCTCGAAGGACTGGACCACGCGGTACTGGGGCGTGCCGCTGTCGCAGATGCGCGGCAAGTGGGTCAGCTGGCTGATCCACGAGAAGTTCGCGACCGACGGCTGGATGGAGGCCTGGGTCAACGGCAAGCAGGTGATGGCGCGTCGCAACCTCGCCCTCATCGACGGCTCCAACAACGGCGGCGCCAACCACATCACCCAGACCTTCTACCGCGAGAAGGGCATGTGGTCGACCGCCACGATCTACCACGCCGACTTCGGCGTCTGGAAGGTCGGGGGGTAGCCCCGCCGGCGTCTGCACGGCGCAGCCGGGCCGCCATCGCGGCGGCCCGGCGGCGGGGCGCCAGACCGCTAGATCGCGGTCGCGGTCTCTTCGAGCAGGGACTCGAGCGCCGACTCGACGCCGCGCGGCAGCACCATCACGGGGCAGCGGGCCTCGGTGACCAGCTGCCGGGATACGCTCCCGAGCAGGACCGCGCGCAGCGGCCCGTAGCCGCGCGAGCCGCACACGAGCAGGCCGAGCTTCCCCGAGAGCTCCGCCAGCACCTCGGCCGGATCGCCCACGAAGGCGTCGACCTCGATCGGGATCTCGCCGGCGAGCGCCGCCACCGCGCGCCGCGCGGCGGCCTCCGCCTGCGCGCGGTGCTCTCCGACGACGTGGTCGTAGTCCTTGCCGGGGCGCGGAGGGATCACGGCCTCGGTCTCGGAGTACATGACCAGCCGCGGCTTGACGACCGTGAGCACGCGCAGCGTCGCTCCGGCCCGCCGCGCCAGCGCGTAGGCACCGCGGAGTGCCTCACGTCCATCCGGGGTGTCCGCGTAGGCGGCGCCGATCGTCTCGATCCCGCCGCCGCTCCAGCCGTGGGGGACGACGGTGATCGGGCACGGGCTCCCGTGGAGCAGGCGTTCGGCCGTCGAGCCGAGCAGCACGCGCTCCGCGGGGTCTCGCGGGGGCGAGCCGACCACCAGCAGTCCCGCATCCTCGGTCTCGGCCGTCTCGTGGAGGACGCGGGCCGCCGTGTCACCCGGCAGCTTCAGGTACTCCGCGGTGACGCCCTCGGCCTCGAGCTCCTGTTCCAGTTCGGCGAGCGCATCCGAGCCGTCGGCAACGAGGTCCGCGTCCGCGAGCTCGACCGCGTAGGGGAGCGTCTGCCCAGCCGAGACGGCCAGCGGCCGGTTGCCGACGTCGACGGCGACGATGACGAGCCGGGCGCCGGCGAGGCGGGCGATCGCCACGGCGAAGCGCACCTGGCCCCGCTCACGTGTTCGAGGGTCGTATCCGACGACGATGGGACGGGCCATCGGCTGGTCAATAGGCCCGGTACCGGGCGTCACAAGTGCGGAGCGCCCGGATCGCGGTCGGCTTGAGGCCGCGCGTTCGCGGCCTAGCGATGAGGACGTGATGTCCGTGGCCATCCCGCCGGACGACGCGACGATGCTCGCGCTGTCGTTGCCGCTGTTCATCGGCGCCGGCGCGGTGAACGGGACGGCCCTGGCCGCCGCGCGGTCAGGGGCGGACATGTACTACCTGGTCGACAACGCTCCGCTCGAGGGCCCGCCCGTGTGGGTGCACGAGAGCGCGATCGAGCGCTGCTCGATCGCCAGGCTGCCCGAGACCGCACGCTGACTTCTCACTTGCGGACCGCCGCTGCGGGCCTATCGACCCGGTCATGGCAGCCACGACCGAAGAGATCCCGCGCGACGCCTGGCGCTCCTACTTCGACCAGTTCAGCAAGCTCCTGGGGACGATGGAGGCGACGGTCGAGGTCACCGGTCCGGACCTGGGCGACCAGTTCCTGGGCGAGCACCTGGTCCTGACGGGCCTCACCTATGACCAGAAGGACGACGTGTTCGTCATCGGCCTCGACGCCCCGGGCGGGCCGCCCGAGGACCTCGAGCATCTCGTCGAGCACCCGCAGCGGATCTTCGTCGCCACGGGCGCGGACGCCGGCATGGAGATGGCGATCGACATCGAGGACGACCAGGACCACCGGACCATCCTCCGCCTCGAGCACGCGCCCGAGCTGCCCGCCCCGGAGTAGCGCCGCCCGATGGCCGTCTACCCGTACGAGCCGCCCCGCGGCAGGGAGGACTTCGCCCCGACGCCCGAGGGGATCAAGCTGTTCGCGCATATCGAGGACCTGGTGGGGCAGGAGGACGCCCTGCTCACCATCCCGGCCAAGCAGCGGACGTCGGAGCAGCATGCGCGCCTCAGCGAGATCGGGCGCGAGCTCGACCGCATCTTCGAGAAGCTGCGCGAGCGCGCGGGGCGCGCGACCCATCGGACCGCCGAGCAGCGCTGAGCGACGTGGTCTACGAGGACTTCATCATCCTTGTCCAACGCGGCGCCGACAGCAGCCGGGACACCGCCGAGCGCGCCACCCGGGCGGTCCTGGAGACGCTCGCCGAGCGGATCTCGCAGGGCGAGGCGCGCGAATTGGCCGCGCAGCTTCCGCCGGAGCTGGCGCCGTGGATCGCCACCAACTCGCCGGCGGAGCGCTTCGACGTCGAGGAGTTCATCCGCCGCGTCGCCGCGCGCACCGAGGCGGACGTTCCGATGGCGGAGCGCTACACGCGCGCGGTGTTCGCCGCGCTGCAGCGCGCCGTCTCGCGCGGTGAGTTCGACGACATGATGGCCGAGCTGCCGGGGCACTTCTCGACGCTGCTGCTGCACCAGGGGGTCGACGAGATCATGACGGCCGAGACGTTCCTGAGGCGGGTCGCGGACCGCGCCGGCGTGGATCCCGACGACGCCCGCAAGGTGGCCGACGCGGTGCTCGAGACGCTCGCCGAGCGGATTGCCGGCGGCGAGGTCGACGACCTGATCGGCCGGCTGCCGCCGGAGCTGCACCCGCCGCTCAAGCGCGGCAAGGAGCACTCGGGCGGCAAGGCGCAGAAGCTGTCGCTCGAGCAGTTCCTGGAGCGGATCGCCGAGCGCCAGGGCGTCGACCTCGAGCGCGCCGGCGACCACGCGCGCGCGGTGCTGAGCACGCTGCGCGAGGCCGTCGGTGACGAGGAGTTCTCCGACGTCACCGTCGAGTTCCCGCGCGACTACGAGGACCTGCTCGCGGCCCACTGAGCCGTGTCGGCCTTGCGCATGAACCCACGCAGGTGGGCACGCCGCGGCTCGGGTTCCTCCTGACCAGGAGGTGCGCGACGCGAACCACGGCCGACGTGAAGACGTGCGTCGCGGAAGCTAGAATCCGCTGCTAGCCGGGCAAATCGGGGAAGCGACCGCCGGCCGGGAGGAGGATTCCATGACGGCGATCACGGTGGCTTTCGACGCGCGCCTGCCGCACGGGCGCTGGGGGCCAATGTTCCATGTATTCCGCTTGGAGCAACCGCAGGTCGAGCTCGACTGGCGGCCAGTCGGCTTCCCGCAGTCGGGACGCATGCTGCTCGACGGCGCCGACGTGGGCGTGTTCCTCCAGCCGCCCGACGATGGTGGGCTGTCCTGGCTCACGCTCGACGCCAGCCCCATGACCGTCCTGGTGGCGGCCGGCCACCGGCTCGCCGATCACCATGAGCTGACGGTCGCCGACGTCCTGGACGAGCCGTTCCCCGGCGGTCCGAGCCTCGATCCGGCGTGGGCGGCGTTCTGGACGCTCGACGAGCAGCGCGGAGCACCGCCGAGGCGCACCGAGGACGACGTCCGCAGCGCCGAGGACGGCCTGGACGTCGTCGCCGCCGGCCGGGCCATCGCCACCGTGCCGACGTGGGTGGCGAACGGCCTGCCGCACCCGGGCGTGCTGGCGCTGCCGCTCCGCGACGGACCGCCGGTGACGACCCGTCTCGTGTGGCGCTCCGACGACGACCGTCCCGCCGTCGGGGCGCTGGTGGACCTTGCCATCGCGTGGACGGACGGCGACGGCCTGGTGCACACCGGCGGTGAGCCTCCGCCGATCGGCTGAGTCCGCACGCGCGGTGGCGGGCTACAGCGCCTGGGCGAGCGCGAGGTCGGCGGCGAGATCGCCCAACCCGTACGGGATCGCGGACCCCTCCAGCAGTGCCGCCGCCAGCTGCCGCCACACGACCCGGTGGGCGCGCTCGTAGACCGCGGGCCAAAGCTCGCCGCCGTCGGCGTCGAAGCGGGTGACCTGCGTCGGGGCGGCCGGCGCCGATGCGTCGAAGCGGACCTTCCAGTGCTCGGTCTCGGCGAGCAAGTCGATCGCGAGCGCGGGCGCTCCGGCACCGCCGGCCGTCCCGGCGAGGCTGATCGGGACGCCGCCCACGGTGGCGCTGATCCAGTAGCCCGACTCGTCACCTCCGGACGCGACGGCCGTCGTCTTCAGGCCGCCGCTGATCGACCGCACGAGTGCGATCTGCTCGAGCCGCCCGGCCTCCGGCGCGCCGTCCAGCACCGCCACGCCGTGGAGCAGTGAGGCGCCCGGAAGCGACGCCCGCAGCCGCGGCCTGACGGCGCTCCACGCCGGGTCGACGACGAGCGTCTCGACCGCAACGGCGGCGCCGGTCGCGGCGGCGTGCTCGGCGAGCGCGCGCAACGCCCCGGGATCGCCGGTGGCGGGGCGGGCGACGAGCAGGCCGCGGGCGCCGGCGCGCAGGGCGGCGGGGGCCGCGTCGATCCAGCCGGGCGCGAGCCCGGACACGACGACGACATCGGCGTCCGGCCCGGAGGTGGGCGCCAGTCGTGCGGGCAGGGTCGCCAGCACCGTCTCGTTGAGGGTCCGGGTGACCGGATCGGTGGCGCCCAGCGCCACGGTCAACGCGGTCATGCCGCGTCCCTGGTCAGGTTGGTCGCCGCCGCGGCGATGGCCAGGGCGTAGCGCAGGTCATCCGCCGCGTCCTCGACGCTCACTGCGGGCTCAGCGCGTCCCTCCGCGAGGTCGGCGAGGTGCCGCCATTCGACCTGGTAGCCGTTCTCGCCGAAGTGCCGGCGCCGCTCCCCGCCGCCGGTACGGACGGTCGTGGTGGCCGAGCCGGCGAGCACGTAGGACGGCGGGAACTCCACGCGCAGTTCGTTCCCGGCCCCCCACACGTCGAGCGTCCAGTCCGGCCGCCAGTGTCGATGCTGGGCGGCCAGCAGTTGCACGGTGCAATCGCCGCTGCGGAACGTGATGTCGTAGCCCCACGGCCGGATCGCCGTGGCGGCCATGACGTCGTCGACGGCCGGTGCGAAGCGGCGGATCAGCGGCAGGTCGTGCGTCGCGAGGCTGAGGATGCCGTCGGTGATCATCGCGG
>JAXDHL010000346.1:0-3898 GCA_034664525.1 Solirubrobacteraceae bacterium | reverse complement strand
CTCGATGCCGGCCGTGACGTCGGTGTCGGCAGGGCCGCCGTGCGGCGGGTTGTACTTGAAGCCGCCGTCGCCGGGCGGGTTGTGCGAGGGCGTCACGACGATCCCGTCCGCCTTGCCGCGGCCGCCCCCGCGGTTGTGGGTGAGGATCGCGCGCGAGATCACCGGCGTCGGCGTGGCGCCGCCGCCGGCGTCGACCACGACGTCGACCCCGTGCGCGCCGAGCACCTCGGCGATCGTGCGCTCGGCCGGCGTCGACAGCGCATGCGTGTCGCGCCCGAGGAACAGCGGGCCGTCGATCCCCTTGGCCTCCCGGTGACGGCACACCGCCTCGCTGATGGCGGCGACATGCGCCTCGGTGAACGTGCCGTCGAGCGACGTCCCGCGGTGCCCGGAGGTGCCGAAGGCCACGCGCTGGGCCGGGTCGCGCGGGTCGGGGCGCTCGTCGTAGTAGGCCGCGAGCAGGCGGTCGACGTCCACGAGGTCCTCCGGACCGGGTAGCCGGCCGGCACGCGGGTTGGTCCCCTGAGGGCTCACGGCAACTCCTCTCTCCATCCTCTCCCGGCGCGGAACCGCGCACGGCCCGGCGGCGTGAGATTGAATCCAACCAATGACTGCCGACGAGCGTCGACCGACCATGAAGGACGTCGCCGCCGTCGCGGGAGTGAGCCTTGCAACCGTTTCCCGTGTCGTCAACGGCCGCGACGACGTGCGACGCGACCTGCAGGAGCGCGTGCGCCGGGCGATCGACCACCTCGGCTACCGGCGCGACCTGACCGCCAGCACGTTGCGACGCGCCGACCGCGCATCGTCGATCATCGGGCTGGTGCACGAGGATGTCTCCAACCCGTTCTTCGCCGCCGTCCACCGGGGCGTCGAGGACGTGGCGCGCAGGCGCGGCGTGCTGACCATCTCCGGCTCCTCGGACGAGGACCCGGAGCGTGAGCGCGAACTGGCCGAGGCGTTCGCCGCCCGCGGCGTCGACGGGCTGATCATCGCGCCGTGCGGGACCGACCAGTCCTACTTGGCATCCGAGCGCGCACGCGGCACCCGGCTCGTGTTCGTCGACCGCGCGCCGCGCGGGATCGAGGCCGATGCGGTTCGTAGCGACAACTTCGCCGCCGCGACCGCCGCGGTCGCGCACCTGATCGGCGCCGGCCATCGCCGGATCGCATTCCTCGGCGACCGGCCCGACATCCTGACCGCGGCCGACCGGCTCCGCGGCTACCGCGCCACGCTCGCCGACGCGGGCATCGCGCACGATCCCGCGCTCGAGCGCCTCGGGTGCTCCAGCGAGGCGCTGGCCGCCCGGGCGGCGCACGAGCTACTGGACGGCCCGTCCCCGCCGACGGCGTTCTTCAGCGCGCAGAACCTGATCACAGCCGGCACCGTCCGGGCGCTGCGCGCGCTCGGGCTGGCCCGCACGGTCGCGCTCGTCGGCCTCGACGACCTGGTGCTCGGCGACCTGCTCGACCCGGGGATCACGGTCGTCCGCCAGGACCCGGTCGCCCTCGGCCGGCACGCGGCCGAGCTGCTGTTCGCGCGCCTGGACGGCTTCGACGGGCCGGCGCGGACGATCGTGCTCGACACCGAGCTCGTGGCGCGCGGCTCCGGCGAGATCGCTCCGTCGGTGGTGGGCGCATGAGCGACGCCATCGTGGTGACCGGCGAGGCGCTGGTCGACATCGTCATGGCGAGCGACGGCGCCCTCACCGGGCATCCCGGCGGTGGCCCGTACAACGTGGCGCGCACGGTCGCGCGCCTCGAGCAGCCGGTCGCCTACCTCGGCCGGATCTCGACCGACGGGTTCGGCGCCCGCCTGCGGCGGGAGCTCGAGGCCGACGGCGTCGCGCTCGATGCCGTCGTGCCCACCGACGCGCCGACCACGCTTGCGCTCGCCGAGCTCGACGGCGCCGGCGTCGCGCGCTACCGCTTCTACGCCGACGGCACCTCCGCCCCCGGCCTCACGCTGGCGGAGGCGACGGCCGCCCTCCCCGACGCGCCGCCGATGCTGTACGCCGGCACGCTCGGGCTCGTGTTCGAGCCGATCGCGACGACGCTGGAGACGCTCGTCACGCGCGCCGCGCCGGACACGCTGGTCGCGCTGGACCCGAACTGCCGGCCCAGCACGATCGACGACCCAGCCGCCTATCGCAGCCGCCTGACCCGGCTGCTGCGGCGCACGGACGTCATGAAGGCCAGCGAGGAGGACCTCGAGTGGCTGGACCCGGGGACAGCCCCGGTGGAGGCGGCGCGCCGGCTGATCGACGGCGGAACGGCGCTGATCACGCTCGGTGGCGACGGCGCCGTGGTCGTCACCGCCCGCGAGGCGATCGAGGTCGTCGCGCCGCCGGTCGAGGTCGTCGACACGATCGGCGCCGGCGACGCGTTCATGGGCGCGTTCCTCGCCTGGTGGCGCTCCAACCGGCTCAGCCGTGACGACCTGGCGGACACGTCGCGCGTCGCCGAGGCCGCGACGTTCGCGTGCCGGGTGGCGGCGATCACCTGCTCACGGGCCGGCGCGGACCCGCCCCACCTGTCCGAGCTCTAGGGTCCCGGCCCGAGGGCCAACCGGTCTCGGCCAAAGTTACAAATGTGTTACAAACCGCGTAACTTCGGCGCACAAGGGTGTTACTATCTCTGACGGCGCGCCAGGGATGGCCGCCCTCCTCCCCTCAGTACCTCCCCAAAGACGGAAAGGACGTGCCTATGACGCGTCGTGTCATCGGCTGGATCTCCGGCGCCTTCCAGGAGCCGGACACGGAGGCCTCGGTCCACTTCCACCAGGGCCCCGACTCGACCCCCGCGGTCTGCTACGACCAGCGCTGCCCCGTGCCGCGCCTGGATCCCGAGACCGCCCGCTAGGAGCTTCCCTCGAGCACCTCGCCGTCCTCCAGACGGCGGGGACCTTCGAGCTCCACGACGCCGCGCACGACGACGTCGCGGCCGAACGTCACGTCCCCCCGGACCGTCAGCGCCTCGCAGGCCGCGAGCGACGGCGGTCCGGCCGGGAAGCGTGCCTCGAAGTCGCGCACCAGCTTGTAGACGTCGGAGTCGAGCTGGACGTACGGCGCCCGCTCGCGCCCGCCGGCCAGGCCGACGTGCCAGTCCGGCGTGATCTCGTATGCGTCCGAGCGCAGCACCAGCAGGTCGTCGGTCGTCTTGACCGGCAGGAACCGCGGCCGCGGGACGTGCAGCGCCACGGCGCCGTCGAAGACCCCGATCGCGGCGCCCATCGCCGTCTCGAGCTGGATCACCGGCGTCGAGGACTTGTCGCCCGGGTCGACCGTCTTGCGGTTGACGATCAGCGGCAGCCCGAGCACCGAGCCGCGCTTGCGCAGCACCGCCGCCAGCGCCTCGAGGTCGATCCACAGGTTGTTCGCGTTGAAGAACCGGTGCCGGGACGTGTCCTGGAAGGTCTCCAGATCCTCCTCGGGCGTCTGCGCCACCTCGCGCAGGACGAGCGACCCGTCCGGCCGCAGGGCCAGGTGGCCGCCCTTCTTGTCGGCCTCCGTGCGGTCGATCGCCTCGCTCGCGAACGGGGCGCCGGAGTCCGCGAACCACGCCAGGATGCGGGGTTCGAGGACGGCGCCGAGGTTGTCCACGTTGGACACGAACGCGTAGCGGTAGCCCTCGTCGAGCAGCCGCTCGAGCATCCCGGAGGACTGCAGGGACGTGTAGAGGTCGCCGTGGCCGGGCGGGCACCACTCGAGGTCGGGGTTGGCCGGCCACTCCGCGGGCTCCAGCGTGTCCGCCAGGACCTTCGGCTCCTTGTTCTGGACGAAGTCGGTCGGCACGTCGGCCTCGATGCCGTCGTGCGCGGCCAGCGCCTTCAGCGACGCCTCGCGCGTCGCGAACGAGTTCATGAGCACCAGCGGGATCCGCGCGCCGGTCGCCTCGCG
>JAXDHL010000345.1:0-22853 GCA_034664525.1 Solirubrobacteraceae bacterium | reverse complement strand
CGGTGGCCTGACGCTCGCGGAACCCGACGCTACCTTGCGCCCCGGGGACCGCCGGGGTGGCGGTCCGGGGACCGGAGGGAGACGGTGATGTACAAGCAGGTGCTGGATCCAGTCGGGAACTCGCTCGCGGCGACATCACTGTTCGCCATCCTCCCGCTGGTTTCGCTGTTCGTGCTGCTCGGCGTGGTGCGCATGAAGGCGCAGTGGGCCGCGCTCATCTCGCTCGGCGTCGCGATCGTCGTGGCGCTCGCGGTCTACAGCATGCCGGTCGGGCAGGCCGCGGACGCCGCGGTCGAGGGAGCGGTGTTCGGCTTCTTCCCGATCATGTGGATCGTCATCAACGCGCTGTGGATCTTCAACATGACCGACGCCTCGGGCTACTTCGCGGTCCTGCGGCGGGCCTTCAGCTCGGTGTCCGACGACCAGCGGGTCCAGGTCGTGATGATCGCCTTCTGCTTCGGCGCCCTGCTCGAGGCGCTCGCCGGCTTCGGGACCCCGGTCGCCATCTGCGGCATCATGCTCGTCGGCCTGGGCTTCCAGCCGGTCAAGGCCGCTGCGGTCGCCCTGGTGGCCGACACCGCACCGGTCGCGTTCGGCGCGATCGCCATCCCCATCACCACGCTGGCCGAGGTGACCGGCCTCCCGAAGGGCGACCTGAGCTCGATGGTCGGCCGCCAGTGTCCGCTGCTGGCGCTCCTCGTCCCGTTCATCCTGGTGTTCATGGTCGATGGCCGCCGCGGGCTGCGAGCCGCCTGGCCGGCCGCGCTGACCGCCGGCGGGGTGTTCGCGATCATGCAGTTCACCTCCTCGAACTACATCTCCCCCGAGCTGACCGACATCATCGCCTCGCTCACCTCCGCGGCGGCGCTGCTGGCGCTCACGCGGGTGTGGTCGCCGATGCCGGCCGAGCCGGCGACGCGCGGGCCTCGGCCGGCGATCGCCGGCGCGGCGGGCGCGGACCCGGCGCTCGAGCGGCGGGTGCGGGCCGACGAGGGCAAGCCGCTCAGCCGCCAGGAGACGATCACCGCCTTCCTCCCGTATCTGGTCATCATCGTCGTGCTCGGGGTGTGCAGCCTCAGCGGCGTGATGGCGCAGCTCGACAAGGCGACGCAGGAGTTCACCTGGCCCGGCCTGCACATCCTCAACGCCAAGGGCGAGGCGCCGACCAGCCTCACCTACAAGTTCAACATCCTCACGGCAGCCGGGACGCAGCTCTTCGTGGCGGGGCTGATAGCCACCGCGGTGCTGCGCGTCGCGCCCGGGCGCGCGCTCGCGATCTACGGCGAGACGCTGCGCAAGCTGGCGTGGCCGATCGTGACCGTGTGCTCGGTGCTCGCGCTCGCCTACGTGATGAACCTCTCCGGCCAGACCATCACGCTCGGGACCTGGGCGGCCGGCGCGGGCGGGTTCTTCGCGTTCCTGTCGCCCATCATCGGCTGGTTCGGCACGGCGGTGACCGGCTCCGACACCTCGACGAACTCGCTGTTCGGCGCGCTGCAGGTCACCGCGGCCAAGAACGCGAGCCTGTCGCCGACGCTGCTGGCCGCGGCGAACAGCTCGGGCGGGGTGCTGGCGAAGATGGTCTCGCCGCAGAACCTGGCGATCGGCGCCGCCGCGGTCGGTCTCGGCGGCAAGGAGGGCGACCTGTTCCGCAAGGTCGTCGGCTGGAGCGTCGGGCTCGTGCTGATCATGGCCGTGCTGGTGTGGCTGCAGTCCACCAGCGTGCTGTCCTGGATGGTGCCCGGCGGGTAGTCGGCCCTTAGCGCGCCGGCGAGTTCGTGCGGGACGTCGCGCGTCGCGGCGAAGCCGGCAGGCGGCGGGGTGAGCATCGGAGCCGCAGCATGGCGCGGGTACGGTTCGGCGGCGATGCTCGTGCTGCCGGACCCTCCGGACTCCCTTCCGCCCGCGCCGCGCGCGTTCTACGACGGGATCCGGACCGTCGTCGGCGAGCTGCGGCCGGCCGACATCGACGCCGAGCGGGTCGAGGTCGACTTCGGGGACGGCGGCGTCGCGATCACCTTCCCGCACGCGCGCGAGCCGGAGTGGACGCTCGCCGCCCAGGTCTCGCGGCGGGCGGCGGTCGTCTTCGCGGGACCGATCACCGAGCACTTCGACGACGCGCCGGGTGAGGACTGGACGGCGCCCGCGGTCGACCTCGTGGCCCGGATCCTGCGCGGCGAGGTCGAGGTCCCGGTCGTGCTGCGCGGCGACACGATCGTGCGCGTCGGAGCCGAGCGCGTGTGGTCGCCGGGCGCGCTCGCGTTGTGGCGCCCGGCGCGCGTCGAGGTGATCCGGATGGACTTCGGCGCGCGACCGACGCCGGGCGGCTAGTTCGCGCCCGACTGGGCGGCCGGGATCTCGCGCCGGCGCGCCGGCAGGGCCGCGGTCGGCGGGCCCGTGCGGGCGCTCGCCGCCGACGCCTTCGCGCCCGAGGCGGTCCAGTCGACCGGCGTCGGCGCGGCCTGCAGCAGCAGCCCCCAGGTCGCGGTGTCGACGTTGCCCGTCGCGGGCAGCGCCGCGGCGGACTGCAGTGCCGCCACCGCGTTGCGGGTGGCGGTGTCGTAGCTGCCCGTGACCGGGACCCCGGACAGGTGCTCCTGCGCCCACACCACGAGGTCGCCCTTGGCGCCGGAGCCGAGCGTGGCGAGATCGGCGGCCGGCGGCGGATCGGCGGGCGCCGTCAGCGGCGCGGCGATCGCGTCCCACTGGGTCGTCCCGGCGTGCTGCCAGTCCCACCAGCTCAGCCCGGAGGACCCGGCGGCCGTGGCCAGCTGGCGGAAGCGGATGACGTCGGCCGTCGGGGGCGCGTCGTAGAGCTGCCCGAGCGGCATGATCGGCCGGCCGTAGGGGCGATTGAAGCGGTAGGTGTGGTCGACCACGGCGTCGACCCCGCCGCCGATCGCCTTCCAGTAGACCTGCGGCAGGTTGAACTGCGCGCCGCCCGGGCCGAGGAAGACCGAGTACGGCAGCGCCGGGTGATAGTCGACGTAGGGGAAGCTCGTCAGGCCGACCGGGAAGTCCTGGCCGATCGCCGAGCGGAGCGCGCCGACGTACTGCTGCGCCTGGGCGTAGCGGCCCTCGTACTGCGACTCGGCATCGATCACGAGGCAGTCGGCGCCGGTCGACACGGCCTCCGCCCCGCGCGTCGCCTCGGTGGCGGGATGGGTCCCGTAGACGAACTGCCAGGCGCACACGCGCAGGCCGGCCGACTTGAGCGCGGCGACGAGCTCCGGCGAGAACTGCGTCCACGGCGTCGTGCCGTCGGCGCTCTTGACATACACGGTCGCGATGCCGCGGGCGACGGCCTGCGCGGCGATCGCCGCGGGGTCGCCGCCGGCCGCCTTCGACACATACCAGATCCACATGCCGTTCCCGTCGAATGCGGTCGAGGACAGCTGCGGGCTGCGCAACGCCGTCTCCGGCGCCAGGATCCGCAGCGGGCGCTTGACCACGTTCGAGCGGCGGCCCTGGCGGTCACGGACATAGAGCACGCCGCTGCGCGCCCGGGACGGGACGATCACGCTCGCCTTCGCGCGCGACGTGACGCGGGTGGCGGCGCTGAACCGGCGCCCGGACGCGGTCCCGAACACCGCCCGCAGGCCATGGCCGAAGTTGCGGCCGGTGATCCTCAGCTGACCGCCGGTGCTGACCGTGCTCGCGTCGACGCACGCGCGCAGGCAGCGAACGGTGCTCACGTGCGGCGCGGCCGCGGCCGGAGCGGCCGCCAGCACGGCGGCGGCCGTGGCGGTGACGAGCGCTCGGGCTGCGAAGAGCATCGGGAACGACGACCCGCGGGCGGGGCCGAAGTTGCGCTACAGCCGCACGTCCGGGATGACCTCGGCCGTCACCAGCCCGGTCTGCGCGGTCAGCTCGTCGACGATCGCGAACAGCCCGGCAACGCGCTCGCGGCGCTCGATCGTCGTGACCACGACCGGCACGTGGCGCGCCAGCGACCAGAAGCGGTCGCCGTGCGGGGCGTGGTCGCCGTGGAAGCCCCAGGTGCCGCGCAGGACGGTCGCCCCGGAGGCGCCGGACGCGCGGAGCCGCCGGACGAGCGCCGCGTACAGCGGCGCGCCGCCGTGGCGCGCCTGCTCGCTCGCGTACACCATGAGCTTCACCCATGGCCCGTCCGGCGGCACCGCGAGCCGCTCGCCGTCGCGCTTGCAGATCGTGACCCGCTCGAGCGTGATCGCCAGCGGGTCCAGGTCCCCCAGCACCGCCGCGATCCGCTCGCCGTCGCCGACCGCGATCACCATCTGCGGGACGTCGGCGTTGCGGCCCAGGAACCGCGCGCGCTGCCGGACCCCGCCGGCGATCCCGTCCACGCCGAGCAGCACGGTCGCGCCCGCGAGCCCGGCGGCGTGCAGCGCGGCGACCACGGCCTCGCCGCGGCGCTCGCGCCGGCCGACGTACACGGTGAGCTTCGCCTCGCCGGTGACCGGCCCGCCGAAGCGCGCTCGCTCGACCGTGACCAGGCCGTTGCGGCTCGCCATGCGCACCTGTTCCGCGAGCGGCGCGATCCGCTCCGGCGCGTCGACCGCCACGGACACGAGCGGTAGGTCCTCCGAGAGCGTCAGCAGCCGCGCGGTGTGCAGGTGGTGCTTGTGCCCGAAGCCCTCGACACCGCGGAAGAGCGCGCCGATCCGGATCCCGTGGCGGGCGTACAGCCCGATCAGGGCGTCGGCGAGCGCGTGATCGCGCTCACCGAGGTACGTCGTCAGCTTCAGCGCGTCGGTCATCCGATCCACCGCCCGAGCAGCACGGCGAGGATCCCGAGCGCGAGGCTCGCGGCGACGTTGACGGCCGCCGCGACGTGCTCGCCGTCCTCGGCCAGGCGATGGGTCTCGAGCATCCACGTCGAGAACGTGGTGAACGCCCCGAGCAGCGCGGTGCCCGCGAGCAGCAACGCGTCGCCGTGCAGCGCCAGGCCGGCCAGCAGCCCGAGGACGGCTGCGCCGGACAGGTTGACCGCGAGCGTGCCGAACGGGAAGGCGCCGCCGGTGCGCTCGGACACCGTCGCGTCGAGCCCGAAGCGCGCCAGCGCGCCCACGCCGCCGAGCACGCCGACCCCCACCCACAGCAGGACGCCGCTCACGTCCGCTGCCCCGCGCGGCGGACGAGCTGCGTCGCCAGGAAGACGGCCGCGAACCCACCGCCGATGCTGGCCAGGCCGTAGCCGATCGCCAGCCCCGCGTGGCCGTCGTCCACCAGCTCGACGAGCTCGAGCTGCATCGTCGAGAACGTCGTGAGGGCGCCGCAGAAGCCCGTGCCGAGCAGCGGGCGCACGTAGGTCGACGGTGGCAGACGCTCCTGCAACCGGGTGACGAGGTAGCCGAGCAGGAACGCGCCGGCGAGGTTGACCGCGAACGTCACCCACGGCCACGAGCCGGGCGCCGGGGCGGCGGCCCGGACCAGCGCGGCGCGGGCCAGCGCCCCCGCCGCGCCGCCCGCGAAGACGGCCGCGATCAGCCGTCCGTCGAGCTCGGGCACCCCCGCATCATGCCCGTTGCAGCGGCGTCTCCGGCAGCCGGGCGACGACGATCAGGGCGAGCGCGGTCACCGGCGCGGCGCACAGCAGGACCGTCTGCACGGCGCCGGCGACGGCGTCCGGATCGGGCGTGCCGGCGCCGATCGCGGCGGTGAAGATCGAGCCCAGGACGGCGGCGCCGACCGCTCCGCCGAGGGCGCGGAAGAACCCGGTCGCGGCGGTCGCGGAGCCGATGCTGCGGCGCTCGACGCCGTTCTGCACCGCCACGACGAGCACCTGGCTGACCATGCCGAAGCCGGCGCCGAACACGATCAGACCGGCGCCGGTGGCGACCGCCGACTGCGCTCCGGTGACGGCGGCCAGCCCCAGCAGCCCGGCGGTCATCAGCGCCAGGCCGGCGACCGGGAAGCGCTTGTAGCGCCCGGTCCGCGCGATCGCCCGGCCCGACAGCGTGGTCGAGGCCGTCAGCCCGGCCATCATCGGCAGCAGCAGCAGGCCGGCGTCCGTCGGGCTGGCGCCGGTCGCGGCCTGCAGGAAGACCGGGATGAACACGATCACCGCGAACAGGCCGGCGGTCCCGAGGAACAGGCCGGCGCTCGCGACCGCGACGGTGGGCGTCGCCAGCAGCCTCACCGGGACGATCGGGTCGGCGGCGCGCCGCTCCCTGATCGCCAGCGCGACCGCCGCGACCACCGTCCCAACCAGCAGCGGGAGGCTGAAGCCGTCGAGGCACAGCAGCAGCAGCCCGCTCGTGGCGGCGACGAGCAGCGTCGCGCCGGTGACGTCGAGCGGCTGGGCGCTCTCCCGGTCGGGCCGGCCGGCGGGCAGCGTCACGGCCAGGGCGGCGAGGGCGGCGGCGCCGAGCGGCAGGTTGACGTAGAAGACCCAGCGCCAGCTCGCGTGATCGACCAGCAGGCCGCCGAGCAGCGGGCCGGCGATGCTGGCGCCCGCGAACACCGCGGCGATGTAGCCCTGGTAGCGGCCGCGCTCGCGCGGCGCGACGAGCTGGGCCACGGCGGCCATCGCGAGCGTCATCAGCCCGCCCGCGCCGACCCCCTGTGCGGCCCGGAACACCACGAGCTGGGTGAGGTCCTGGGCGGCGCCGGACAACGCGGACCCGGCGAGGAACACCGACAGCGACGCGATCAGCAGCGGCCGGACGCCGCGACGATCGGCGAGCTTGCCCCACAGCGGTGTCGAGGCGGTCGAGGCGAGGACGTACGCGGTCACCACCCAGGAGACGTCGGCGAGCGAGCCGAGCTCCCGGGCGACCGTGGGGAGCGCCGTGGCCAGGATCGTCTGGTCGAGCACGGCGGGCAACATCGCCAGCACGAGGGCGGCGAACGGGAGGCGCGAAGCGAGCATGGCTAAAGCTTAGATATCTAATCGTTCGTGATCAAGCGTTCACCGCGAGGTTTCCGGCACGCGACGGTTCCGGTTCGTCCGTGGGAGGATCCGCCGATGCGCTCCCGCACCGACCTGGAAGCCCTGCTCGCCGCCGAGCGCGAGGCGTTCGCGCGCGCCAACCCGCGCAGCGCGGCGCTGGCCGAGCGCGCCCGCGAGCACCTGCTGATGGGCGTGCCGATGCCGTGGATGGTGCGCTGGTCGGGCGGGTTTCCGCTGTTCCTCGATCACGCGGAGGGATCGCGCGTGACCGACGTCGACGGGCACGAGTACGTGGACGTCGCGCTCGGCGACACCGGGGCGATGACCGGTCACTCGCCGGCCGCGGTCACGGACGCGATCGCCGCCCGCCGCGGCATCACGGCGATGATGCCGACCGAGGATGCGATCGCCGTCGCCGACGAGCTCGCGCGCCGCTTCGGGATCGCCGCGTGGCAGTTCTCGCTCAGCGCCACGGACGCCAACCGCTTCGCGCTGCGCATCTGCCGCCAGATCCAGCGGCGGCCGAAGGTCCTGCTGTTCCAGTGGTGCTACCACGGCTCGGTCGACGAGTCGGTGGCGGCGCTCGACGAGCACGGAGCCGTGCGCCCGAAGCCCGGCAACGTGGGGCCGCCGGTCGACCCCGCGCTGACGACCCGGGTGGCGGAGTTCAACGACCTCGACGCCGTCCGGCGCGAGCTCGCCCACGGCGACGTCGCGTGCGTGCTGGCCGAGCCGGCGCTGACGAACGTCGGCATGGTCCTCCCCGAGCCGGGCTTCCTGGCCGGGCTCGAGGACGCCTGCGACCAGACGGGCACGCTCCTGATCTACGACGAGACGCACACGGTCAGCGCCGGCCCGGGCGGCTGCGTCGCCGCCTGGGGGCTGCGACCCGACGTCGTCACGCTCGGCAAGGCGCTCGGCTCCGGGGTGCCGGTCGGCGCCTACGGCGTCTCGGCGGCGGTCCGCGACCGCGTGCTCGCCGACGACGAGGGCGACTACTACGACTGGGGCGGCGTCGGCGGCACGCTGGCCGGCAACGCGCTGTCGCTCGCCGCCGCCCGCGCGACGCTCGAGCACGTGCTGACGCCCGATGCGTTCGCGCACATGATCGCGATGGCCACCCGCTACCGCGAGCGGGTCGAGCAACTGTTCGCCGCCCGCGGCCTGGCCTGGTCGGTCGTGCAGCTCGGGGCGCGGGCCGAGTTCCACTTCACGGCGGCGCCGCCGCGCACCGGCAGCGAGGCGCACGCCGCGATCGACGGGCTGCTCGACGACGTGATCCACGTGCTGCTGCTCAACCGCGGCGTGATGCTGACGCCGTTCCACAACATGGCGCTGTTCGGCCCGAGCACCACGCCGCAGGACGTCGACCGGGTGGTCGACGTCCTCGGCGAGGCCCTCGCCCAGCTCACCTGAGCCGGGCGGTCGCCCGTAGCCCGCTCATCCCGACCGGAGGATGCGCGCGCGCCCCGCGACCGGTCTGCTCGCTGGCATATGAGTTCGCTCACCGTCCAGGATCAGCGCGCCGGGGTCTGGTGGCGCCCGGACCGCCCCGAGTGGTGGATGGGGATGCTGTTCGCCGCCGGCTCGTCGTGCTTCGCCGTGGCCGCGATCGCGTCGCAGTGGGCATCGGCCTCGCGGCCGGGCATCGGCGTCACCTACTTCGTCGGGTCGCTCTTCTTCACCAGCGCCGCGGTGCTGCAGTACCGGGAGGCGGGTGCCGCAGACCGGCGAGCGTCGGCGATCCAGCTGATCGGCACGCTGGCCTTCAACGTCAGCACGTTCCTGGCGCTGCAGAGGGGCCTCGACGCCCACCAGACCAACCTGCGCGTGTGGGCGCCGGACGCCGTCGGCTCCGTCTGCTTCCTCGTCGCGAGCGAGCTCGCCTACGCGGCGGTCTGCGGGCGCTGGGTCTGCCTGCGCGTCCGGTCGCTGCCGTGGTGGGTCGCGGCGCTCAACATGGTCGGGTCGATCGCCTTCGGCGTCTCCGCCGTGACCGCGTTGATCGTGCCGTCGACCAGCGAGCCGGTCAGCGCGGCGGTGACCAACGCCGGCACGGCGATCGGCGCGCTGTGCTTCCTCGCCGGCGGCGTGCTGCTGCTCCCGGCGGTGGCGCGGGCCGCCCCGGCTACCAGCTGAGCTCGATCTCGAGCTCGGTGCCGTCGTCCTCGATCTCGAACTCGAGCTTGAAGTCGACCTCGTCGGGGACGTGCGCCCGCATCAGCACCGAACCGCGCTCGAACGCCACCTCGTTGTGGCGGGCGAGCTGGTCGGCGAGCTCGCGCAGGCGCGCGGCGGCCTCCTCGCGGCTGAGGCGTTCCTTCTGCTTGATCTCGACGAGGTCCATGGGCGGAGTGTCGCCACCGATCGCCGGAGCGGCATCATGCGATTCGGGTGAGGGCGGTGCAGGCCCTCGGACGGCGCACGTGCGCACCTCCTTGCGCGCCGCCCGGTGGAGGGTCGAGGCTGCTCCCCGTGAGCGTTTCGAGTTTCGCCCGCTCGTACCTCGCGGATGGCGTCCTGCCCTCGTGGGCGTTCTGGCGCGAACACGCCGACCGGCGGTTCACGCTCGGCGTCGAGGAGGAGGTCATGCTCCTCGAGCCGGCTGGATGGTCGCTCGCGCAGTCGAGCGACGACGTCCTGGCGAGCCTCTCGGACGAGCTCTCGGCCCAGACGTCGCCGGAGACCCACGCGGCGGTGGTCGAGCTCAAGAGCGGCGTCCACGCCGACGTCGACGGCGTCGTGCGGGAGCTCGGCTCGCTGCGCGCCCGGCTCGCACGCGAGCTGGGCGCGATCGGGCTGCGGGCAGCGGCGGCGGGGACGCATCCGCTGACCGTCTGGGGGGAGACCGAGGTCTCCGGCGATCCGCGCTACCGCCGCGTGGAGGACTCCATGCGGGTGCTCGCGCGGCGGGAGCCGACGATGGCGCTGCACGTGCATGTCGGCGTGCCGGCCGCCGAGGACGCGATCCGCGTGCTCAACGGGCTGCGCCGCGCGCTCCCGGTGCTGCTGGCCCTGTCGGCGAACTCCCCGTTCTGGCAGGGACGCGACAGCGGATTCGCCTCCGCACGCACGGTGATCTTCCAGGCGTTCCCCCGCACGGGACCGCCGCGCGCGTTCGAGGAGTACGCCGACTATGTGGAGGCCGTCGACCCGCTGGTCTCGTCCGGCGCCTTGCCGGATCCGAGCTTCCTCTGGTGGGACGCCCGGCTCCAGCCGCGACTGGGGACCGTCGAGGTCCGGGTGATGGACGCCCAGTCGACGGTCGGCGAGGTCGCGCCGCTCGTCGCGCTCATCCAGTCGCTGGCCTGCCTCGAGCTCGAAGCTGACGCACAGGCGCCGCCGCCCCGGCCCGAGGTGCTCGCCGAGAACCGGTTCCTGGCCGCCCGCGACGGCATGAGCGCGCGGCTGATCGACCCGGCGGCCCGCGCGCTGGTCCCGGTGCGCGAGGTGCTCGACGCGCTGCTGGCCGAGTGCCGGCCGCACGCGCTCGCGCTCGGGTGCGCCGGCCCGCTCGAGCGGGTCCGGCTGCTCGCGGCCGCCACCGGCGCCGACCGCCAGCGCGCCTTGGCGGCCGGCGACGGGCGCCTGGAGCGCATCGTCGCCGGGCTCGCGGAGCGGTTCCGAACGTGACATCCCCGATCGAAAGGAGCGGCCATGTGCCGCTGGCTCGCATACTCCGGTTCCCCGATTCTGCTGACGGAGGCCCTGTACACGCCGGCGCACTCCCTGATCGACCAGAGCCTGCACTCGCGGCTCGGCGCGGAGACGACCAACGGTGACGGGTTCGGCGTCGGCTGGTACACGGCCGCCCCGACCCCCGGCATCTACCGCAGCACCGAGCCGGCCTGGAACGACCAAAACCTGCGCGAGCTCGCCGACCACATCAGCTCGTCGCACTTCTTCACGCACATCCGGGCGGCGATCGGCAGCGCTGTCCAGCAGACGAACTGCCACCCGTTCCGCCACGACGGCTGGCTGTTCATGCACAACGGCTACATCAACGAGTTCGCCACGATCAAGCGCGACCTCGTGCTCGCGGTCGACCCGTCGCTATATCCGGAGATCCAGGGCCAGACCGACTCCGAGGTGCTGTTCTTCCTCGCCCTGACGTTCGGCCTCGCGGACGACCCGCAGACCGCGATCGAGCGCGCGATCGGCTTCGTCGAGGCGGTCGGCAGCCGCCACGGCGTCCCGAATCCGTTCCAGGGCACCGTCGCGACCACCGACGGCGAGGGCATCTGGGCGGTCCGCTACTCCACCGAGGGCAAGTCCCGCTCGCTCTTCTACACCACCGACGTGCCGACGCTGCGCAGGCTCTACCCGGAGCGGCAGTTGCTCCGGCAGATCTCGGCCGACGCGCGGCTGATCGTGTCCGAGCCGCTCGGCGACGTGGTCGGGGTCTGGAACGAGGTCCCCGAGGCGACTTGCGCGATCGTCAGCCGCGGCGAGGACGCGCTGCGTCCGTTCAAGCCCGCGGCCCCGGCGAGGCCGGTACCGGTCGTGGGCTGAGCTGAGCTGAGCTGAGCGGAGAGGGAGGGATTCGAACCCTCGGTGGACCGCAAAGCCCACACACGATTTCCAGTCGTGCCCGTTCAGCCGCTCCGGCACCTCTCCTGGATGAGCGACGCGAAAGCCTAGCGATCAGATCTGCCACTCCTCGGCGACGAGCACGGGCACGCGCTCGCCGTCGGCGGTGATGCCGGTGACCGACAGCTGCGGGCTGCCGATCATGAAGTCGGTGTGGATCTCCGACTGGTTGACGCGGCCTCGCTGCTCCGCGGCCGCCGCAAACGGGAAGCCGACGCCGATCGCGACGTGGCTGGCGGCGTTCTCGTCGAGCAGCGTGTCGTAGAAGACCGTGTCGAGCTTGCCGATGCGGCCCTCGTTGTCGACGAGCGCGAGCTCGCCGAGCCGGGCGGCGCCCTCGTCGCGGGCGACGATCGTGCGCATCGTCTCCTGGCCGCTCGACGCGCTCACCTCGACCGCGCGGCCGCCCTCGAAGCGCATGACGATGTCGCGCACCACCGTCCCGTCCGGGAGCACCAGCGGCTTGGTCGCGGTGACCGTCCCCTCGACGCGCTGCGGGTCCGGCGAGGTGAAGACCTCCTCGGTCGGCACGTTCGGGTTGTGGCGGATGCCGTCGACCGTCTGCAGCGCACCGCCGATCCAGGTGTGACCCGGGAGCAGCCCGACGGTCAGGTCGGTTCCGGGGCCCTCGTAGTGCAGCGCATCGAAGCCGCGGGCGCCGAGCCGGGCGGCGGCGGAGGTGAGCTGCTCGGAGCGGGTGCGCCAGGCGGCGACCGGATCGTCGGTGTCGAGCCGGCAGATGTGCACGATCTGCTCCCACAGCCGGGCCAGCGCCGCGTCCGGCTCGAGCTCGGGATGCACGAGCCCGGCCCAGACCGGGTTCGGCGCCGGCACGATCGACCAGTTGGTCGTGCGGTCGCTGAGGACCTTGACGCTCTCCTTGATCTGCGGCAGCCGGTCGCGGCCGGCGCGCACGGGATCGAGCCCGTCGAGGATGCCAGGCGCCGTCGGCCCGGAGAAGGCGATCCGCGCCGCCCGCTCGTCGCCCAGCGCGAGCATCCGCTGCCCGTACCACGGCGGGACGTATTCGAGCGTGTCGTCGGCGGCGTGGGCGATCCGCTCGCGCTTGACCCATGGATCGAACCACTGCACGTCCACGAACCGCGCGCCGGCCCGGTAGGCGGCGCCCGCGACGGCGCGCGTGAGGTACTCCTTTCCGGGCTCGGAGTTGACCGACACGATCTGGCCCGGCTGGACGTTTGCGCCGACCTTGACGGCCAGGTCGGCGAGCTTGGCGACTGTCTCCTGGTTCACCCGGCGCAACCTAGCCGGGTCCCGCCTCGCGCGCCCGGGCGACCGCCTCGACGACGCCGCCGGTCCACGGGTCGCCGTGCCCGGGGAGGACGGTCTGCGCGCCGGTCTCGGCCAGCGCCTGCAGCGACGCGATCGCCTGGCGCGAGTCCGCCGTCGCCGCGCCGGAGACGATCCGCGGGCCCTTGCGGCCGGTGTAGGGGTCGAGGGTGACCAGCGCGTCGCCGGCCAGCAGCACGCCGTGCTCGGGCAGGTGGAGCGCCACGGAGCCGTGGGTGTGCCCGGGCGCGAAGACCGGGCGCGGACGGCCGGGCACGTCGAGTTCGGGCTCGCCGGAGAAGCCGCGCACCTCCTGGACGCCGCGGGTGACCGGCATCCCGTTGACGGCCATCGTCGCCAGCACGAGCAGGCCGCGCGGATCCTTCAGGTGGCGCAGCTTCGAGTGCTCGTGCTCGTAGTGGAGCGGATGGCGGCTGAGCGACTCGTCGCGCTCGTGCACCCAGACCGGCACGCGCCACTCGCGGCGCGCGCGCTCCGCGAAGCCCACATGGTCGAAGTGCGCGTGCGTGAGCACGATTGCGTCGACGTCCTGCGGCCGCCGGCCGAGCTCGGACAGCGCGGCGTGGACCGACCGCCAGGAGCGCGGCAGGCCGGCGTCGACGATCGTCAGGCGGCCGGCATCGTCGATCAGGTACCAGTTGGTGAACGCGTCCTCGACGCGGTGGATCCCGGGAGCGAGGTCGCGCTGCAGCATGTCCCTGCGGGTACCCGGTCACGGTGCGGGCGTACCCTCTCGCGGGCGATGCCGCCGCCGTTCGCCCTCGCCGCCGGGGCGCCCTTCGGGGTCTACGTCCACGTGCCGTGGTGCGCGAGCCGCTGCGGGTATTGCGACTTCAACACCTACGTCCCCGGCCGCGTGCGCGGGGCGGCGCCATCGGCGTTCGCGCGGACCGCGGTCGCCGAGGCGGCGCTGATGCGCGACGCGCTCGGCGGCAGCCCGCCGCCGGCCGACACCGTGTTCCTCGGCGGCGGGACGCCGACGCTGCTGCCGCCGTCCGACCTCGCCACCATCCTGCGGGCGATCGAGCGTGCGCCCGGTGCCGAGGTGACGGTCGAGTGCAACCCGGAGACGGTGGACGAGCGCCGCTTCGCCGCGCTGCTGGAGGCCGGCGTCACGCGCGTCTCGATCGGCATGCAGTCCGCAGCGCCGCACGTGCTCGCGACGCTGGAGCGCGCCCACACGCCCGGCGGCGCGGTCGCCGCCGCGCGCGCGGCCCGCGCGGCCGGCTTCGGCCACGTCAGCCTCGACCTCATCTACGGCACGCCGGGCGAGACCGACGCCGACTGGTGCGCGTCCGTCGCAGCGGCGCTGGAGGCCGGGCCGGACCACGTCAGCGCCTACGCCCTCACCCTCGAGCGAGGGACGCGGATGAGCGCCGCGGTGCGCGCCGGGCGGCTGCCGGCGCCGGACGAGGACGCGCTCGCGCGCCGCTACGCGCTGGCGGACGAGCTGCTGGGAGCCGCCGGGCTGCGCTGGTACGAGGTCTCCAACTGGGCCGCCTCCACTGCCGCCCGCTGCCGCCACAACCTCGGCTACTGGCGCGGCGGGGACTGGTGGGCGCTCGGCCCGGGCGCGCACGGCCACGTCTCCGGGACCCGCTTCTGGACGCACCGCCATCCGGCTGCGCACGCCCGCGCGGTCGCCGCCGGCGAGTTGCCGATCGACGGCTACGAGGTGCTCGACCCCGGCCAGCGCCGGCTCGAGCGGCTGATGCTCGAGCTGCGGCTGGCGGACGGGCTGCCGCTCGACGCGCTCGACACGCGCGCCCGCGCCCAGGCCCAGCGGCTGCAGCGCGACGGCCTGCTGCGGACCGACGCCGAGCGGGCCGTGCTCACGCTCGACGGCCGCCGCCTCGCCGACGGCGTCGTGCGCGCCCTCGCGTGAGGCGCCTGCTGCGCGCCGTCGCGGTCGACGCCGGCCTGCTGGGCCGGCGGCGCGAGTTCCGCCTGCTCTTCAGCGCCCAGGCCGTGAGCTTCCTCGGATCGACGATGACCCGCGTCGCCCTGCCGTTCCAGGTCTACGCGCTCACCGGGTCGCCGTTCGCGGTCGGGGCGCTCGGGGCGGTCGAGGTCATCCCGCTGATCGCGGTGGCGCTCCTGAGCGGCGCGCTCGCCGACGCCGTCGACCGGCGCCGGATGGTCGTGGCGGCCGAGGCCGGCGGCGCGCTCGTGACCGGCCTGCTGCTGCTCAACGCCGCGTTGCCGCACCCGGCCGTCTGGCCGATCTACGTCCTCGGCGCGCTCGGCGGTGCCTGCTACGCCCTGCTGCGCCCGCCGCTGGACGCGCTCATCCCGCAGGTCGTGGAGCGCGACGAGCTGACGACCGCGGCCGCGCTCGACGGCGCGCTGATCGGGACGATGGCGGCCGTCGGCCCGGCGTTCGCGGGCGTGCTGATCGCGGCCGTCGGCGTCGAGGCGCCGCTGGTGCTCGACCTCGCGACGTTCGTCGTGTCGGCCGGACTGCTGGCGCAGCTGGACCCACACCCGCCGGCCGAGCCGCGCCGCATGCGCCCGCTGGCCGACGTGCGCGAGGGGCTCGCCTACGCGCGCTCGCGCCCGGAGCTGCTCGGCACCTACTTGATCGATCTCAACGCGATGATCTTCGGGTTGCCGGTCGCGCTGTTCCCGGCGATCGCGCCCGCGCTCGGCGGTCCGCGCGCGCTCGGCGCGCTCTACGCCGCGCCGGCCGCAGGCGCCGCGCTGGTCTCGCTCGCCGGCGGCTGGACGTGCCGGGTCCGCCGCCAGGGACGCGCGATCGCGCTGGCCGCCGCCGGCTGGGGCGCCGCGATCGTCGTCTTCGGCTTCGCGGACGCGCTGGTGCCCGCGCTGCTCGCGCTCGCCGTCGCCGGCGGGATGGACGCCGTCTCCGGCGTGTTCCGGATGACGATCTGGAACGACACCATCCCCACCGGCATGCGGGGGCGGCTCGCGGGCGTGGAGATGGTCTCGTGGGGCGCCGGCCCGGGTCTCGGCGACCTCGAGGCCGGCGCGGTCGCGGGCGTGACGAGCGTCCGCACGGCCGTCGTCTCCGGCGGCGTGCTGTGCATCGCCGGCTCGGCGGCCCTGGCGGCGGCGATCCCGGCGCTGTGGCGCTACGAGCCGTCGCCCGACGACCAGTCCGGCGGCTCGTAGGCCTTGCCGGGCGGCGCGCCGACGATCAGCACCCGGAGCCCCTCGGGCCCGGACGCGAGCGTTCGCGAGGCCGACGGCGAGACGCGCACGGCACAGCCGTTGTCGAGCGCGAGGCGCTCGCCACCGTCCACGACCACGAAGCCGGAGCCCTCCAGCCCGACGTAGAGCTCCTCCTGCCCCGAGGAGGACTCGTCGTGGGCCTTGGTCTCGTAGTCCGGCGGCAGGTTCATCACATTGACGCCGAACGCGGTCACGCCGAGGCCGGGACGGACGAGGTTCGCGAATCCGTCCCAGAGCGAGGGCATGTCCGCGTAGCGCGCGCCCTTGTAGCCGGGATCGTCAGCCATGGCGCGAGCCTACGCCCGCGCGGTGGCTCCAGGCAAGAGCGCTCCGGCCGGCGCCGCGGAAGGCGCTCCCGCGACGGCCGGCCGGAGGTCCGGCGCCGGCACGACCTGGTTCCTGCCGCCGCGCTTGGCGGCGTACAGGGCCTGGTCGGCGGCGTCGAAGAGCGCGTCGAACGTGACCGCCGCGCCGTGGGCGACGGCGACGCCGAAGGAGGCGGTGACCACGAGGCCGCCGGGCCGCGCGGCGTGCATCGCCTCGCGCAGGCGCTCGGCGACGCCCAGGGCGCCCTGGCGGTCGACGCCGGGCATCAGCACGAGGAACTCCTCGCCGCCGACGCGGTAGACCAGCTCGAACGACCGCAGGTTGCCGCGCAGGACGTCGGCCGCCGCGCGCAGCACGGCGTCGCCGGCGGCATGGCCGTGGTCGTCGTTGACCGCCTTGAAGCGGTCGAGGTCGAGCAGGACCATGCAGACGCTGCGGCCGGTCAGCCCGGCCTGGCGCGCGACCTCCGCGAAGTGGGTGGCGAGCGCCTTGCGGTTCAGCAGGCCGGTCAGGGCGTCCTGCGCCGAGTCCGAGCGCGACTCGACCTCGGCGCGCATCAGGGCGTCGGCGAAGGCGCCGAGCCCGAACAGCGCGGCGATCGACAGCACGACGTACTCGGGGCTCGCGCGGAAGCCCACCGGGTCGACGCCGGCGGTCGCCGCCACGGTGATCGCGATCGTGAGCACGATCCCGGCCTGGAGCCCGCGTGCGCCGAAGCGCGCCGGCAGGGTGACGACCGGCAGCAGCAGCAGGACGAGCAGCGGGCTGGTCGGCCCGCCGGTCAGCGCGACGCCCATCCCGATCTGCAGCTGGGCGATCACGACGGTGGTGGCGACGACGTACTCCGGGCGGTCCGCCGACGCGATCCGCGGCTGCAGCAGCCGGTAGGAGGCGACCACGATCGCGACCGGCGCGAGCGTCCACCAGCCCAGCAGCGGCCCGCAGATGATCAGCGCGACGGCGACGGCGGCATACATCACGGTGCGCGCCGCCGACAGCCGCGCCTCCATGTCCAGCAGGCGCGTGCGGTCGAACTGGGTCGGGCACAGCCAGGTGCCCTGGAATTGCGCGGAGGGCCGCATCTCGTTCACGGACTGCGTCGGCCCGGTCCGGGCCGCGCTCGATCGGGTCGGGACTCCAATCCGCGGATGTCCGTTCACGGGCCTGACACGCAGGGCGTCCCGGGGACGCACTAGGTTGCCGCCCATCAGGCCCAAGGGGGGCCGGCAGTCCGTACCAAGGGGGTTCATCGTGCGACGCATCGTCGCCGTCGTCTGCGCGCTCGGTCTCACGGCCGGGCTCGGGCTCGCGCCCGCCGGCGCGCAGGCCAAGCCGGGCAAGGCAAAGGTCCAGCACCTGCAGGTGCTGGCCATCAACGACTTCCACGGGAACCTGGAGCCGCCGACCGGCTCCGGCGGCCGCATCCCGACCTCGCCCACCACGACGCAGGACGTCGGCGGCGCCGCCTACCTCGGGACCTGGCTCGACCGGCTGCGCCAGGGCCACCGCCACACGCTCACGGTCGGCGCCGGCGACCTGATCGGCGCCAGCCCGCTGATCTCCGGCCTCTTCCACGACGAGCCGACGATCGAGGCCCTCAACGCCATGGGCTTCAAGTACTCGGCCGTCGGCAACCACGAGTTCGACGAGGGGATCGGCGAGCTGCTGCGGATGCAGAACGGCGGCTGCCACCCGACCGACACGGAGGGCTCCTGCCAGGGCGAGGACCCGTTCACCGGCGCCGCCTTCCAGTACCTGGCCGCCAACGTCCGCTACGCGGGCACCGGCAAGACCGTCCTGCCGCCGTACGAGGTCTACAAGGCCGGCCGCGGCATGCGCGTCGGCTTCATCGGGCTGACGCTCCGGGGCACGCCGGACATCGTCACCCCGGCGGGGGTCGCCGGGCTGCAGTTCGACGACGAGGTCCAGACGGTCAACCGTTACGCGGACCAGCTCAAGGCCCGCGGGGTCAACGCCGTCTTCGTGCTCCTCCACGAGGGCGGCCAGCAGAACCCGCCGTACACGAACGGCTACCAGGACGTCAACGGCTGCGACCACCTGTCGGGCGCCGTCGTGCCGATCGTGCAGGGGCTCTCCGACGCCGTCGACGTCGTTGCCTCAGCCCATACCCACCAGGCCTACAACTGCCGCATCGACGGCAAGGTCGTCACGAGCGCCGCCTCCTTCGGGCGCCTGATCACCGACTTCGACCTGCTGATCGACCGCCGGACGCGCGACGTGGTGGGCGCGACCGCGGAGAACGTGCCGGTGTCGCGCAGCGTCCCCAAGGATCCGGCGGTCCAGCGGATCATCGACCACTACGCGGCGCTGTCGGGGCCGATCGCCAACCGCGTCGTCGGCTCGGTCACGGCCGACATCACCCGCGATCCGTCGCCGGCGGGCGAGTCGGCGCTCGGCGACGTGATCGCCGACTCCCAGCTCGAGGCCACGGCGGCAGCCGACTTCGGCGGCTCGAAGGTGGCGTTCATGAACCCGGGCGGCATCCGCGTAGACCTGCTCGACGACGGGTCGGTCACCTACAACGACCTCTACTCGATCCAGCCGTTCGCGAACACCCTGGTCGTGAAGACGATGACCGGGCAGCAGATCAAGGACCTGCTCGAGCAGCAGTTCGACAACGCGAAGCCCGGTGAGGACAAGATCCTGCAGGTCTCGAACGGCTTCACGTACAGCTATGACCGCTCGAAGCCGGCGGGCAGCCGCGTCGACGCGTCCTCGATCGCGATCGCCGGCGTCCCGGTCGCGGCGACCGACAGCGTGCGGGTGACCATGAACAACTTCCTCGCCACCGGCGGGGACGGCTTCACGGTCTTCAACCAGGGCACCGACCAGCTCGGGGGGCCGGTCGACATCGACGTCTTCGCGGACTACTTCACGAAGCACTCGCCGGTCGCCCCCGGACCGCGGAACCGGATCACCCGGACGGGCTGACGCCTGGCGGCGCGGCGGCCCTTCGGGTCGCCGCGCCGTGCCGCGCCGCTAGAGGCCGTAGCTCTTGGCGACGATCTCGCGCTGGATCTCGCTCGTCCCGCCGTAGATCGTGGACACCAGCGTGCGGCGCACGTGGCCCTCCATGTCGTACTCGGAGGCGTAGCCGTAGCCGCCCATCATCTGCATGCCCTCCAGCGCGACCCGCTTGGCGACCTCGGTCACCTTCAGCTTGGCCATCGACGCCTCACGCGGGAACAGCGCGCCGGGGTTGGCGTCGACCTGCTGGGCGACGTCGTAGGTGAGCAGCCGGCAGCACTCGATCTCGGTCGCGAGGTCGGCGATCCGGTGCTTGAGCGCCTGGAAGGAGCCGATCGGCCGGCCGAACTGCTTGCGCTCCTTGACGTAGGTCAGCAGGTCGTCGAACGCGCGCTCGGCGGTGCCGAGCATCAGCGCGGCGAGGATCAGCCGCTCGACGTTGAGGCCGGTCATCAGCTGCATCCAGCCGTGGTTCTCGACGCCGAGCAGGTGGTCGGCGTCGACGTGGCAGTCGGTGAGGAAGACGTCGTTGACGATCTCCCCGCCCATCGTCTCGATCGGCCGGATCTCCAGCCCCTCGGCGCCGGCCGGGACCGACAGCATGGTCAGGCCCTCGTGCTTGGAGCCCGAGGCGTCGGTGCGGCAGACGAGCAGGATGTGGTCGGCCAGGTGCGCCTCGGAGATCCACGTCTTCTGGCCGTTGACGACGTAGCCGCCGTTCGAGCGCTCCGCCCGGCACTTGAGGTTGCCGACGTCCGAGCCGGCCTCCGGCTCGGACATCGCGATCGCCTCCACGGCGCCGTTGGCGATCCCGCCCAGCATCGCCGCCTTCTGGTCCTCGGTGCCGAAGCGCTCGTAGGCGCCGGCGACGATGCTCGACACGCCGAAGCCGCCGATCGGCACGAGGCCGCGGGCGGTCTCCTCCAGGAACAGGCACATGTCGACCAGGCCACCGCCGGCGCCGCCGTAGGCCTCCGGCAGCGCGACCCCGAGCCAGCCGAGCTCGGCCATCTGTCGGTAGAGGTCCTGGTTGTGGGGGTGACGGCCGCCGTCGGTCAGCTTGTCGCGCTGCTCGCGGGTGCCGCACTCGCGCTTGGCGAAGTCGCGCACGGCGGCGACGAAGTCCTGCTGCTCGGAGGTCAGGGTGATGGACATGGGCGCTCTAGGGTCGCGGTGGGCGGGCGTGCTCGACGCCCGGAAGGACGTCGCGGACGAGGGTCGTCAGGGTCTGCAGGAGGAGCTCGCGGACCTGCTCGCGGGTCAGCCGCCCGCGCACCAGCCACTCCAGCGAGGCGGTCTCGGCGAAGCCGGAGTAGGCGCGCAGGACCGCGCGCAGCGCCGGCCGGTCGGGATCGCCGGGGACGAGCGCGACGGCGAGCCGGCCGACGGCATCCTCGCGCGCCTGCTCGAGGATCTGCTCGACCTCGGGGTCGCGGCCGAGCCCCTGCGCGCCCATCGCGGCGAGCCAGGCCTCGCGATTGCGCTCGATCATCGTGAGCCAGCGGTCGATGCCGCCGCCGAAGTCGCCGGCCTCCGGCTGGGGGAGCGCCGGGAAGCGCAGCATCGAGCGCAGGACCGCGAGGTAGAGCTCGCGCTTGCTGCCGAAGTAGTGGTGCAGCAGGCCGCGGGCGACCCCGGCCTCGCGGGCGATCTCGGTCGTGGAGACCTCGGCCGGGGGCCGCGCCGAGAACAGCCGGCGGGCCGCGGCGAGGATCTGCTCGCGGCGCTCGTCGTGCTCCAGGCGGGTCCAGCGCGGGACGGTGGCCGGCATCCGCCCGCCAGCCTATCCTGCTTGTTGGCACCTTGCCAACAGCTACGCTTGTGAGATCCCGTCCGAGTGCCGATGGATGATCTGTCCTCCGGTTCGGTGGGTACTAGGAGAACACGGTGATCGCGCACGACGTCCACCTCCGCCCCACGCTCGACGGCACCCGTGTCGTCGACGTCTCCATGGATCTGTCCGCCGACCAGCTGACGTCCGGCGCCCACGCCGTGCGCGCGGTGGCGGCCGACCGCTACCGGCTCGCCGCGCTCGAGTCCGCGGACGACATCCTCGCGATGCGCGAGCTGACGAGCCTCGCCGACGAGCTGACCTCGCTCGTGGTCCCAGGCGCGATCGCGCACCTGACGCTGACGATCGCCGGCGTGGGCCGCCTGTATGACGCGCTGGACGCGTTCGCCGCCGGCGCCGGCGAGCGGGCTGAGCGCGAGGGGGACGCCGCGGCGCTCCCGCACGTGTACGCGATCATCGACGGCGTGGCCGATGCCCGCGCCGCCGGCATGCGCGCCGCGCTCGACGACTCGCTCGTCTCCGGCGGGTGACCCGCCCCGCAGTCGCCCTCGCCGGGCTCTGCGCGACCGCGTCGCTCACGGGCTGCTCGACCAAGATCGACGCCGCCAAGGGCGAGCGGCTGATCCGCAAGACCGTCACCGACCAGGTCGGGGCCAAGGTCCGCAGCGTGCATTGCCCGAAGGACCTGACCGCGAAGCAGGGCGCCACCTTCCACTGCACGGTCGTCGGCGCCGACGGCACCACCGGGCAGGCGCTGGTAACGGAGCGAAACGACAAGGGCGACGTCGGAGTCGACGCGCCGTTCCTGCACACGATCGAGGTGGAGCGGATCATCGCGGCCGACCTGAAGCGCAAGGTCGGCGGTACCGTGCGCGTCAACTGCCCGGAGATCGTGCGCGTCGAGCGGCGCGGCAGGTTCAGCTGCCACGGACGCACCGGCCGCTCCTCGGCCCGGATCGCCGTCACCCAGCTGGACGCGCACGGGCACGTCCGCTATGCCGTGAAGTCCTAGCGCCGACGGTGCTGGTTCGGGGCCGTGCAGGCCCTGCCGCCGACGCCCGCTAGATCGTCGACCCCGGGGACGTCGAGGAGCCCGCGCCCGCGGGCGGCTGACCCTGACCGCCCGGACGGCCGGCGCCGCCGGCACTGCCGGGACCGCGCATGCCCGCCGCCTTCCCGGTGACCTTGAACGTCGCCGACACGGCGACGTGGACCTCACCCGAGGACGTGAACACGTGCGCGACGTAGGAGCCGTCCGGCAGCTTCTGCACCTGCTCGACCTGGCCCGGGTACTTGGCCACCGCGGCCTTGGCGACCTTGTCGGCCGTCGCGCCGGTCACCGGGCTGCCGAGGCCGGGCGGCGCGCCGCCGGCGCCGCCGCCGCGGAACTGTCCCTCCTGCGGGATCTGGCCCTGCCCGGCCGTCCCGCCGAAGCCGGCGCCGGCACCGCCGGGACGGGTCGAGGACGCGCCGGATGAGCCGGCATTGGCGCCGCTGATGGCGGCGGCGCCGAAGGCGAGCACGGCGACGGCGCCCAGGGCGGCCGCGCCTTTCGCGAGCTTGGAGTTCATGGTGCCCAGCCTGGACCCGGGCCCTGCGATCCGGGTCGGAGCCTCCTGGGAGGCGCCTGAGAGGGGCGGCTAGCCCCAGATCTCGTCGGCGACCTCGACGACCAGGCGCAGCTTGTCGGCCTGCTGCTCGGTGCTCAGCGCGTTGCCTTCGACCGTCGAGGAGAACCCGCACTGCGGCGACAGGCACAGCTGGTCGAGGTCGACGTAC
>JAXDHL010000344.1:0-10030 GCA_034664525.1 Solirubrobacteraceae bacterium | reverse complement strand
AGCGTTCCCAGCGGCTCGAGCTCGATGCCCATGTGCGCCATGTCGCCCGAACATACGGGCGGCGCGCCGGCGGTGCTGCCGCGACGGTCCGTTTTTCGAACTGGTGCCAGCTGACCGGGGCGATCCTGACGGTCGCGCCGAGTCCGGAAACCCGAGGCGCCGTGGCCACTCGAGCGACCGCGGGGCCACCGCGGTCCAACCCGAAAGCAACCGCCTGATCACCGGCCGGTTTACGGGGCCTCTAAGGCCGTCTTTCCGGATCGTCAGACGCGGCGCGATTTCCCAGTTTCGCGCTTCAGACGAACGTCCAATGGGGTAAAGCCGCAACGGCCTCGGGGCCGATGGGGACGTGAGCAGCGCCGGGTCGAGCTGTCGGCTTCGCCAGATCCTTGGGCGGGGCCACCGCGCTGCTCGCGTCCCCAAAGAGGAAGGACTGGTCCCAATGTCCCGCTTTTCGACGCGGGTCATGACCGCCGCATACGCGGTGGCGGTCGTGCCCCCAGCCCCCGTCGACCACGCCGACCCGGGTGCGTGCCTGTGAGGTCGAGCATGCAGGTCCCCCAGCACTCGCGCGCCCGCAGGCTCCTGGTCCTCGGACCGGTCCTCCTGTGCCTGCTCGCGCTGTTCTCCGTCAAGGCCGCCGGCGCGGCCGCGGCCGCGAGCATGCGGTCGCTGTCCAGCGGAGCGGTGGACCGCCAGACCGGCGTCCGCGTCCGCACGAGCTCGGACGGCAAGTCGGTCGTCCTCGGCTCGAGCGCAGGCGCCGTCTACTCCGAGAACCCGCGGTTCGCGTTCACGGACGCGGCGTCGGCCCGCAGCTTCGTCTCCGACCTCGGCGCCGCGATCAAGGGCATCAGCACCTGGTCGTCGACGTCGACCAACGTCGTGCGCGCGGTGTCCACGGGCGCCGTCGACAAGACCACCGGCTACCGGCTGCGCAAGACCGGTGACGGCAAGGCTCTCGTGGTCGCCCCGAGCGACGCGACGAGCGGCAGCGAGAACCCGCGGCTGGTGTTCCTGAGCCGCGCCACCGCCGTCGCGGCGCAGCAGCAACTGGCCGCCACCGTCGACAAGGTGTGGCCGGCGGGCTCGACCGCGCCCACCCCGGCGCCAGGCCCGACCCCGACCCCGACCCCGAGCCCGACTCCGGCCCCGAGCCCGACCCCGGCCCCGACTCCGGCGCCGACCCCCGCCCCGACCCCGGCGCCGAGCCCGGCTCCGACCCCGGCGCCGCCGACGGCGGGTGCCGGGAACCCGACGCCGACCGGCACGCGGATCTTCGACGGCACGCGCAAGGCCAGCTGGCCGCAGGTCATCGAGGCGGCACCCGACCGCATCACCGACACCAGCGATCCGCTCGGCGCGGCGGGCAACGTGCTGAAGTTCACCGTCCAGGACGGCGACACCGTCGTCAGCCCCAACCCGCGTGCCCAGCTGGAGACGAACGACTTCGTCAACCCCGGCGACGAGATCTGGTTCGGTGGCCGGATCTTCATCCCGGCGGACTTCCAGACCCCGCCGGCCGGCACCTGGATCACGCTGTCGTCGGTCTACGGTCCGCCCTACTCCGGCGCCTCACCTGCCCCGATCCAGATCGTCAAGGGCGCCACCGACAGCGAGCCGACGTTCGGCATCGTCTCCAAGGACTGGCAGACCCGCTACTGGGGCGTCCCGCTGTCGCAGATGCGCGGCAAGTGGGTCAGCTGGCTGATCCACGAGAAGTTCTCCACCAGCGGCTGGATGGAGGCCTGGGTCAACGGCAAGCAGGTGATGGCCCGTCGCAACCTCGCCCTCATCGACGGCTCCAACAACGGCGGCGCCAACCACATCACCCAGACCTTCTACCGCCAGAAGGGCATGTGGTCGACCGCCACCATCTACCACGCCGACTTCGGCGTCTGGAAGGTCGGCTGAAGCACCGAACCCGCTCCCGCGGAGCGAACCGCAGCACCCGAGGGGCCGTGCCGAAAAGGTACGGCCCCTCGCCGTTTCATCGCGGGCGGGGGTAGGCTGGTGGCGTGAGCGTTTCCGGCTTCGGGGGACGCAGGTGGCGACCACCGCACCTGATCCGCGGCCTGATCATCGTGGCCATCCTCGTCGGGCTTGCCGTCGTCAGGCTGGCGCTCGGGGCGCCCGGGACCACCCGGGACCGGGCGGCCGGACGGGCGGCCCAGCAGGGGAGGGTGCTGTTCGACGGCTCCTCGTTCAGGGGGTCGTCGGTGGCGCCGTACGCGCGCATCTACAGCACCGGCCCGTTCTCGACGACGAATCCGCGCCGCCATGGCATCGTGGCCGTACGGGACCCTACGGGGCTGCCCCGGACCGTGCTCAAGCTGACGACCGACGACTCGCAGAGCCGAGGCGGGATCGTGCGCGTGCAGGCCGAGAGCCACGCCGACATCGCGCGCAAGGGCGACACGATCTGGATCCTCAACGAGTTCTACAACCCCGGAATTCCGCCGGTCACCAGCTGGCTGACGCTCGGATCCCTCTACGCCGGTGGATCGACCGGCCCGGGGCGTGTCAGCATCGGGGTCCGCGGGGACCATGGCCGCAACTACCTGACCTGGACCGACGAGGGCGGCAACTCGGGCCGGACGGGCAAACCGGTCTGGCGGACGCCGTTCACCCCCGGCACGTGGCAGGTCGTGGCCCGCAAGATCCACGTCTCAGACGACCCGAACGCCGGCTGGATGGAGATCTACCACGCAGTGCTCGGGCACCCGCTGCGGCGGCAGCGCCTGCTCGGCCCATGGGCCGGGCGCATGCGACGCGTCATGGCCACTGTGAGCAGCCGCTGGCCAGGGCCGTTCGACGTGCGGATCAACAACTACCACGCCGCCGGCATGCCGGGCTGGTCCGGCGTGCACTCGGTCTATGACGCCGACCACAAGGTCTTCAGGGGCAGCGCGACCTTGCGCCAGATCGATCCGTTCTCCACCGGCCCCGGGAATTGAGGTCTGTAGGCTGAGCGGGTGAGTGGACTCGTCGCCGTGATCGCGCTCGACGAGCGCGAGATCGACCGGGGCGACGTCCACGGCCTGGCAGATGCCTACCGCGCGCTCCATGGAGCGCCGGCCGGTCACGCGCTGCAGCCGTCCGCGCGCGTGCACGGCGTGACGTTCGGGCAGCCCCCGGCCGTCGCCGGCGACCTGTGGGCCATGCACGTCGGCCGGGTCTACGGTCGCGGTGGTCCCGTACGGGCGGAGGCCCGCGACCTCGACGGCCAGTTCGCGCTGATCCGCGGGGACCGCGAGGGGCGGGTGGAGGTCCTCAGCGACCCGCTGGCGATGCAGGCGCTCTACGTGGCGGCCACCCCGGAACGGCTCTACGTCTCGACGTCGGCGCTCGCGCTGGCGCGGCACCTGAGGCGCCCGCTGGACCCGCTGGGCGCTCGGTCGTTCCTGCGCACGGGCACGCTGTTCGGCGAGCTGACCGCGTTCGACGGCGTCCGGCGCGTCGACCCGGCAACCATCCTGCGCGTCGGGCCGGGCGGGCTCGAGCGGTCGACGTACTGGTCGCCGGCGCTCGATCCCGCCGTGCGAAGACTCAGCCTCGAGTCGACGGTTAAGCACTGCCTGGAGGCGCTGGTCGAGACCGGGCGTGAGCGGCTCGGCGGTCGCGAGGGCCTGTGGGCGGACCTCACGGGCGGCTTCGACAGCCGGCTGCTGTGCCTGGCGCTCAGCGCCGGCGACGTCGCCTTCTCGACCACGACCCGCGGCAGCTCCGATGCGCCCGACGTCCGGATCGCGCGCGAGATCGCCGAGCTGCGGCGCTGGGACTGGACGCACCACCCGCCGCTCGACGGCCAGGGCGCTGCGGTGGCCGAGCTGCTGATGCCGGCCGCCGCCTGGGGCAACGGGGCGCTCGACGCGCTGCAGCTGACCGAGGTGCTGTGGATGCAGCGCGAGAACGGCCGGCGCGGGCGCTCGCTGGTCAGCGGCGGTGGCGGCGAGCACCTCCGCCACTACGCCTCCTCGCACGAACTGCTGCGGCTCGGGCGCACGACGAAGTTCAACCTCGAGCGCTTCGTCGACCTGCGGCTGGTGGGCCCCGAGGACACGTCCGTCTTCGCGCAGGACCCCACCGCCGAGGTCCGCGACGACGCGCTCAGGCGGCTGCGCGAGCGGGCGGCGCCGTTCAGCGGAGAGGTCAACACGTTCCAGCTCGACGTCCTGTACGCCTACAAGTCGATGGGCCACTTCGGCGCCTACTGCTCGGCCGGGCAGGCGTACCTCGAGCCCGAGCTGCCGTTCTACTGGCGGCCGGTGCTGACCGCGGCGCTGTCCGCGCGCGATCGCTATCGCACCCAGCGGATCCTGACGCGCCACATGATCGCGGCCCTCGATCCGCGGGTCGCGGCGCTGCCGACGGAGCGCGGCGGGCCGGCGGAGCCGTGGCGCGTGGGCAACGTGCACCGGTTCGCGCCGTACTACGCCCGGCTGGGCCGCAACGTCGCGCTGCGCACCGTCCGCCGCCGGCTGAACCCGGGCGCCTCCAATCCGGGATCGGCCTCGCGCGTCGTCCCCACCCGGGTGGCCCTCGCCGCCCACCTGCGCGACCGCGGCGTGCTGACGCCCGCCACGATGCGGACGGCGGCGTTCTACCGGCCCCAGGCGCTCGACCGGCTCGTCGACGCCGCGCTACGTCCGGGCTTCGGGGGCTGGTCCCAGCTCGGCCGGATCGCCACGCTCGAGCTCGTCGCCCGTGCCACCGAGAGCGACGGAGGCTGACCCGGCGAGGGTCGCCTCGTAGAGCCGCCGGTGCCGCGCGACGACGGCCTCGACGCGGTAGGCCTGCACGCGCCGGCGCCCCTCGGCCCGGATGCGGCCGACCGTGTCGCCGCCGGCATCGGTGAGGACGTCGACCAGCGCCGTCGCTAGCGCCGCCGGATCCTCGGGCGCGACGATCGCCGCCGCGCCGCCGGCCATGATCGGGACGCCTCCGACCGCGCTGGCCACGACGGGGAGGCCGGCCGCCCACGCCTCGGCGACGACGTTCGGCGACACCTCGAAGCGGGACGGGACGACGACCACCGACGCGCGCGACATCTCCTCGGCCAGCCCGGAGGGCTGCAGCGAGGGCAGCACCCGCACGCCGGCCAGGCCACCCACGGCTTCGGGGCCGAGCCCGGCGGCGACGAGCTCGGCGCCGGGCAGGGCGCGCATGACCGCCGGCCACGCGCGCGCAAGGACGTCCCATCCCTTGATGAAGCGCGCCCCGCCGCAGTACAGCACCCGGCCCGGGATCGGCTCCGGCACGACGGCGAAGAAGGCGTCGTCGACGACGTTCGGGATGTGGAGGAACCGCCGCGGCCGGCGCGGCAGGTTGACGCGCGGGTCCGGCGTCGCCCCGACGACGCAGTCGGCGCGTGCGACCGTCCGCCGGGCGAGCGTCGCCGCGACCTGCCCGGTCAGCGTGCCGCGCACGCCCCGGTACTGGTTGAACAGGTCGCGCGCCGGGTTCCCGTGCGCGGTGATGACGCGCGGGCCGGCGCCCCAGTCGGTGGTCGCGAGCCCGTGGGAGAGCAGCCCGTGCCCGTGCACGAGGTCGGGCCGCACGTCCTCGAGCTCGGCCCGGACCGCACGCCGCCACGGCCGGAAGGCCCGCGGGAACAACAGCCGCTCAGGCGGCAGCAGCGGGATCCCGCGACCGCGCAGCGGCACGATCCGCGGGTTCGACCCGTCGCCGCCCGTCCCCGGCTCGCCCGGCGTCAGGACGGTCACCTGCACCCCGTCGCCGGCGAGCCCGTAGGCGAGCCGGGTCAGGCTGCTCTCGACCCCGCCGCGCGAGCCGGCGGTCCCCAGGGCGAACGGACCGATCAGCGCGACGTGCACGTGCACGGCCTCAACGAATACGACCGGCGAGCTGATCCCCGGCGGCGCGGAGCTTGACGGAGACGTCCTCGCGCGCCCGCGCCGCACCGTCGCCCCAGCGCTCCGGAGCACCCGCCGCGAGCAGCCCCAGCACCGCCGTCCGCGCACCCGAGTGCAACGTCCCGACCAGCGCCGTGCCGCAGGCCGCGGCCAGCCCCTTGCGCCGGGCGATCCAGGTCCACTCGGGTTGCACGTCGAGCACGCCATGCGGTTCGCCGAACGCCTGCCGCGCAACCGTGCCCGCCTGCTGCTCGACGACCGCCCGCGGCTCGTAGCGCGTCACCCAGCCGGCGCGGGCGAGCCGCCAGCAGAGGTCCAGCTCGACCGCGTGCTCCGGCAGATCCTCGTCGAAGCCGCCGACCGCCTCGAGCGCCTCGCGGCGGACGAGCAGAAACGTCGCGTACGCCCAGGGCACGCGCCGCGGGCGTTCCGGATCCCAGTGGTAGGGGATGACCTCGCGGCGGGCCGCGCTGGAGGACAGCATGGCGTGCGTGTGGATGACATGCCGCAGCGCGGTGGCGACGCCCGGGAACGGTCGCACCGAGGGCGAGATCGACCCGTCGCCGCGCGCCAGCTGCGGCGCCACCACCGCCACCCGCTCCGTGTCCACCCCGGCTTGCAGCATGTGCTCGAGCGCCCCCGGGCGCACGACGACGTCGACATCGGCCACGGCCAGCCACGGCGCGGTCGTGTCCCGCGCCGCCGCGTTCGCGGCCGCGGCGAAACTGGCGGGCCGGTCGCCGGCGCCAGGGATCCACGTCTCCGCCAGCCCGGCCTCGACGTCGGCGCCCAGCGAGCGCAGGCAGGCCCCGAGGCGCTCCTCGGTCGACCACGCCACGGGCGCCACGGCGATCGGTGGAGACGCACCCGACGCCATCATCCGAGTCCCCGACCCACGGCGAGCGGTGCCCGGTCACCCGGCCCGCCCGCGCGGGCTAGACGGGCGCTCCCTCGCGGGGGTCGTAGCTCTCGCGCTGCGTCCGGTAGGCGTAGCCGTAGCCGTAACCGGCGCTCTGGCTAGCGGGGGTCCCGGTGACGACCGTCCCGAGGGCCGGCGCGTGGAGCTCGCGGAGCTGCCGTGCGAGCTGGTGCAGGGCGCGCCGCTGGGTCACGCCGATGCGGGTGACCGCGACGATTCCGTCGGCCTGGCGCATCAAGGGCAGCGCGTCGGAGACGATGACCGCCGGCGGCGTGTCGACGACGACCAGGTCGTAGCGCTCGCTCAGGACGGCCAGCAGGTCCACCATCTGCTGGCTCTCCAGCAGCTCGATCGGGTTCGGCGGCACCAGGCCCGCCACGATCACGTCGACCGAGGCCTGGTCGTCCCCGGACGGCGGGTTGCGCACGACGATGGTGCGGGTCACCTCGTCCAGCGGCGCCCCGCCGGTCAGGTACTCCGCCAGGCCGGGCTGCTCGCGAAGGCCCTTGAGCTCGGCCAGCGTCGGACGGCGCAGGTCGGCCTCCAGCACCAGGACGTTGAGCCCGCTCTCGGCCGCGGCGGCAGCCAGGTACCAGGCGACGGTCGTCTTGCCGTCCCCCTGCCCGGGCGAGGTGACCACGATGCGGTGGCGGGCGCGGGCGACGTTGAAGTACATGAGCCGCGCCCGCAGCATCCGGAAGGCCTCCGCCTCGGGCAGGTCGAGCTGCTGCAGGGAGCGCGGCGCCATCGACAGCATCCGCGACTGCGGGATCGTGGCCAGCACCGGCAGCCCCAGCGCCTGCTCGAACTCGTCCACGTCGCGGACCCGGCGGTCGAGCCGCTCCGCCAGCAGCGCCGCGACGAACCCGAGGAGCACCCCCCCGAGCAGCCCGAGCATGGCGCTGCGCTTGATGTTCGGCGAGACCGGGTCAAGACGCAGACGTGCCGGCTGCACAAGCTCGGCATTGCCGGTCTGCAGCGAGGCGAGCACCTCGAGCTGATCGCGGCCGCGGTTGAGGTCGGCGAGCGTCGTCGGGTCGCCCGAGGAGGCCCGTCCCGCGAGGCGCGCCTCGATCGTCCGCTGGGCTTCCCGGATCTGGTTGCGGTCGGCCTCCCGCCGGAACGCGATGTACTGCGTGGCCATCGTGTTCGCCATCGCCTGAGCGCCGGCCGGGGCGGCGCCGTCGGCGGTGACGGAAACGAGATTGGAGTCCCCGGCCATCGCCACCTTGACCGAGTTCAGGACGTCCTTGGCGGTGAGGCCGTGCCCCAGCACCACGGCGGTGCGCGCGGCGATCGTCGGCAGCGACACCAGGCCGACGTTCGTGGCCGCGTCGCGGGCCGGATCCTGCTGGCCACCACCGACCTGGGAGCCGAACAGGGTGCGGTCGAACCCGGGGTCGCGGAACAGCAGCACCGCGGTGCTCTCGTAGACCTTCGGCTGGGTCTTCGACACCAGGACCGCCACGGTCGGCGCGATGATCAGCGCGAACAGCGCGAACATCCACCGGCGGCGGAGAACCCGCAGGAAGTTGGGTGGTGCGCCAGAGCCGCCTTCGCGGTGCCCTGGGGTCTCGCGTCCTTCTGACATCCCGGGGGACCCTAATCCGGTCCCGGACCGCCGATGGCGAAGTTCAACCGTCTATCGAACCCGCGCCGCCCGGGCTCCCGCGACGCAGGCATCCGAGCGCGATCCAGGGCAGCAGCGCGGCGTAGGAGAAGAACCGCATGTCGATCAGCATGGCGTTGACGACGTAGACGGCGACGAGCGCGAGCCAGCCGACCGCGAGCCACGGCACCACCGCCCCTCGCCGCCACGAGCGGATGCGGCCCCGCACGACCCACGCCCAGTGCCCGACCATCAGGGCGAACCCGAGCACCCCGAGCTCGACGAGGATCGTCAGGAACGTGTTGTGGCTGGTGTCGAACAGCCCCAGCGGGACGCGCACGGATCCTGTCCCCGGCAGGTTCTTGACCTCGTCGAAGGTGCCGTAGCCGGTGCCGATGATCGGGTGCTCCGTGATCAGCTGGACCGAGCGCTTCGCCAACTCGACACGCGTCTGGACGGTCCCGGCGTCGGAGACCCGGCGCTCGACCACCGACGTCGCGATCATGCCCCAGGTCAGCAGGCCGGCGAGCGCGGCGCACAGCGCGAAGATCAGCGCCGCGTTCCAGACCTGGCGGCGCGACGCGACGATCAGCAGGACGCCGACGACCACCGCCACCACCGGCGCCCGCTCGTACGTCAGCACGGTTGCCGGCAGCGTGATGGCGAGCGCCACCAGGGCGCCCCGGCGCCACCAGACGTTGGGCGCGCGCCAGACGAGCAGCGAGGCGGAGAGCACGGCGCTCGCGCCGGTCACCTCGCCGAAGACGGTCGGGTTCGACAGCGTGCCCGTCAGGGTGTTCACCGCGTAGCCGCCCAGTGCCGTGATCGTGCCGGCGCCCCAGAGGTCGACGCCGGTCGCCCGCTCGGCGAACCCGAGCAGCGCGCTCAGCGCCCCGCCGGCGATCAGCGCCAGCATGATGCGCGACTCGCCCGTGCGGCCGAGCCGGCCGAAGGCGCAGACGTAGTACAGGATGATCGGGATCCCGAGGTTCCAGTACAGCGAGTCGGTGAACGGGTTGCCCGCCGCGGCCGGGTTGTGGGGCGGGCGCACGACCAGCGAGACGACGATCAGCGCCACGAGCGCCGCCGGCAGCCAGTCCTGCCACACCAGCCTCGTCCGGCGCTCGTCGCGGACGCGGTCGTAGACCATCCAGGCGAGGAACAGCAACGGTGGCAGGCGGTAGAGCAGCAACGCCGGCATGTGGCCCAGCGAGTTGCCGTTGGCGTCGTTCTGGAGCACGGGCGCGAGCACGAGCCACGACAGGACCAGCGTGATCAGGGGCGGGCGCAACGCGAGCGCGAGCGCCCCCGCCAGCATCCCGGCGACGCTCACCACGCCCAGCCGCGGCGAGCTCCCGACGAGCGCGCCCATCGCCGCGGCGGTGGCCACGACGACCGCCAGGGGTGGGATGCTGCGCACGACGACGCCGGATCCGGGGGCGCGCGTGCGCGCCGCGTCAATGAGCGACATCGGCTGCGGCTCGATCAGGGCGACGCACCTGCACGGCTGGAGCCTAAATGAACCCCGGGGGTGGAAAATGGGACGACCCGGGTGATCGGGCCGCCGCGGCTCCGTCTCGCGGGCCCCCCTCCGGCGGCGCTGCGATTTCCGACAAGAGCAGGGAA
>JAXDHL010000343.1:0-12453 GCA_034664525.1 Solirubrobacteraceae bacterium | reverse complement strand
GACCGGATCCCGCTGAAGGCGCGCGAGAAGACGATGATCGCGGCGCCGCTGTTCCACGCGTGGGGCTTCGCGCACTTCACGCTGGCGATGGGGCTGTCGAGCACGCTCGTGCTCAAGCGCAAGTTCGACCCCGAGGCGACGCTGTCGCTGACCGCCCAGCACGAGGCCACCGCGCTCGCCGTCGTGCCGGTCATGCTGCAGCGGATCCTCGCGCTCGACGACGAGGTCCTGAAGCGCTACGACCTCTCGAACCTGCGCGTGGTCCCGGTCTCCGGCTCCGCCCTGCCCGGGGCGATCTCCGAGCGCTGGATGGACCTGTTCGGGGAGAACCTCTACAACCTCTACGGCTCGACCGAGGTCGCCTGGGCGACGATCGCGACGCCCGAGGACCTGCGCGCGGCGCCCGGCACCGCCGGCCGCATCCCGCGCGGGACCGTCGTGCACATCTACGACGACGCGGGACGACTGCTCACCGAGCCGGGGGAGACCGGCCGCATCTTCGTCGGCAACGACCTGCAGATGGAGGGCTACACCGGCGGCGGCGGCAAGGACGCCATCGACGGGCTGATGAGCTCGGGCGACGTCGGGCACTTCGACGCCGAGGGCCGGCTGTTCATCGACGGCCGCGACGACGACATGATCGTCTCGGGCGGCGAGAACGTCTTCCCGGCCGAGGTCGAGGACCTGCTGCAGAGCCACGAGGCGATCGAGGAGGCCGCGGTCTTCGGCGTCGACGACGAGGACTTCGGCCAGCGCCTGAAGGCCGTCGTGGTCACGAAGAAGGGCAGGTCGGTGACCGAGAAGGACGTCAAGGGCTACGTCAAGTCCAACCTGGCCGCCTACAAGGTTCCGCGCGACGTGATCTTCATGGACGAACTGCCCCGCAACGCGACCGGGAAGGTGCTCAAGCGCGAGTTGCGCGGCGACGCCGAGGACTAGCGTGGTCCGTGCTATGGCGCAGCGCACGGACACCTTCGATCTCGAACGTCTCAACCTCCGCTCCGGCGAGGGCCGCCGCCTCGAGCTGGCGGTCCCGATGGGCCGCCTGGAGTACGGCGGTCAGCCCTACGACGTGCTCCCGTCGCCGATCCCGGCGACGCTCGACATCTCGCGCATGACGCATGCCGGCTACGCGCTGCGGCTGCGCTTCAGCGCGGCCCTGCACGGCCCGTGCATGCGCTGTCTGGAACCCGCGCAGCCCGAGTACGCGATCGACGTCCGCGAGGTCTCCCAGCCGGGCGGCGGCGACGAGCTGCAGTCGCCCTACGTCAGCGACGCCGGGGAGCTCGACCTCACCGCGTGGGCGCACGACGCGCTGTCGCTGGCGGTCCCCGACCAGATCCTCTGCAAGCCCGACTGCGCGGGCCTGTGCCCGGTCTGCGGGGAGGACCTCAACACGGCCGGCCCGGAGCACGTCCACGAGCCGGAGCCCGACCCGCGCTGGGCGAAGCTGCGCGAGCTCAAGCTCGACTGACACGGCCGCCCGGATCGGAGAGGATGCGCTCGTGCGCGGCTCCGCTCCGACCGGCACGGTGACGCTGCTCTTCACCGACATCGAGGGCTCCACCCGTCTGCTCGAACGCATCGGAGACGCCTACGGCGACGTCCTCGCCGCGCACCATGTCATCCTCCGCGCCGCCATCGAGTGGGCCGGCGGCTATGAGGTCGACACCGCCGGCGACGCGTTCTTCGCCGCCTTCGAGCGCCCGGCGGACGCGGTCGACTGCGCTCGCCGTGCGCAGGCGGCGCTGGCGGCGCACACGTGGCCGGACGGCGTCGAGGTCCACGTGCGGATGGGCATCCACACGGGGACGCCGGAGTGGCGCGACGGCGCCTACCTCGGCATGGACGTGCACCGAGCGGCCCGCGTGATGGCGGCGGCGCACGGCGGCCAGGTGCTCGTGACGCAGACCGCCGCGTCGCTGCTGCCGGGCGTGGCGCTGCTCGACCTCGGCGAGCACCGGCTAAAGGACCTGCCCGCGCCAGAGGGCCTGCTGCAGGCTGGCGACGGCCGCTTCCCGCCGCCGCGCAGCCTCAACGCCGTCCGGCTCCCCGTGGCCGCGACGCCGCTGCTCGGCCGCGAGGCCAATGTCCGCGAGGCGGCCGCCGCGCTGCGCGACGGCACGCGCCTGCTGACGCTGACGGGGACCGGCGGCGCCGGCAAGACGCGCCTCGCGCTGGCGGTCGCGGCCGACGCGGCGGGCGCCTTCCCGGACGGCGTCCTGTTCGCCGACCTCGCCCCGGTGGTGGGCTCGGACGATGTGGCGGCGGCGATCGCGGCGGTCCTGCCGGGGACGGTGCGGGCCGGGGAGGCCGCGGCGGCGCTCGCCGCGCAGGTCGCCGGCCGCCGGATGCTGCTCGTGCTCGACAACTTCGAGCACGTCCTCGACGCCGCGCCGCTGGTGGCCGACCTGCTGGCGGCGGCACCCGCCCTCGCGGTGCTGGCCACGAGCCGCGCGCCCCTCAACCTGCGCGGCGAGGTGGAGCACGCCGTCGAGCCGCTCGACGACGAGGCGGCGCGCGCGCTGTTCCGCGCCCGAGCGAGCGACGGTGGCGCCCGCCTGGGGACCGACGACGAGGCTGCCGTGGCCGAGGTCTGCAGGCTGCTGGACGGTCTGCCGCTGGCGATCGAGCTCGCTGCGGCCCGCGCCCGGCTGCTCGGCCCGCGTGGGCTCGCCGAGCGGCTCGGGCACCGCCTCGAGGTGCTGACGGGCGGCCCGCGCGACGCGCCGGAGCGCCAGCGCACCCTGCGCGCGACGGTCGAGTGGAGTCACCGCGGCCTCGATCCGACGGCCCAGCACGTGTTCCGCCGGCTCGCCGTATTCTCCGGCGGGGCGAGTCTGGAGGCGGCCGAGGCGGTCTGCGGCCCCGAGACGCTCGAGGGGCTCGCGGCGCTGGTCGACGCGAGCCTGCTGCGCCGCGTGGAGGACCCCGACGGCGGGGCGCGCTTCGCGATGCTCGAGACACTGCGCGAGTTCGCCGCCGAGCGGCTCGCGACCGACGACAACGCCGGGGAGGCGGCGGACCGGCACGCCGCGTACTTCCTCGTCCTCGCCGAGCGCCTGTACCCGCAGCAGTACAACGCCGAGCACCCGCGGATGCGCGCCCGGCTGCGGCGCGAGATCGACAATTTCCGCGCCGCCCACGACCGGCTGCTGGTCACCGACCCCGAGCGCGCGATGCGCCTGATCTCCTCTGCGGTGTGGTCGTACTGGGAGCTGGTCGGCCCGCTCACGGAGGGGCGCCGGCGGCTCGCCGCCACGCTGGCCGCCGCCTCCGGACCGCCGCTGGCGCGCGGGCGCGCGCTGTTCGGGGCCGCGCGGCTCGCGCTCCTGGTCGGCGACGTGGACGCCGCCGGTCCGCTGGCGGCGGAGGCGGTGGCCTTGCTGCGCGACGCCGGCGACCCGCGCGCCCTGCCGCTCGCCGTCAGCCACGCCGCTGCCGCCGCGTCCATGCGCGGCGAGTACGCGGCCGCCTTGGGCGGCGAGGAGGAGGCGCTGGCGATCGCGCGCGCTTCCGGCGACGACTGGGCGATCGCGATGGCGCTCAACAACCTCGGGGACTTCGTCGCCGCGCAGGACCCCAGCAGGGCGGCGCGCCTGTTCGAGGAGAGCCTGGCGCACCGGCTGCGCAGCGGTGACCCGCGCGGCGTGGTGCTCGCCAGGGCCAACCTGGCCGACGTCGCGCTGCAGGCGGGCAGCCTGGACGAGGCCGAAGCCCGCGCGACCGCCGCAGCCGACGACGCGCGGGCCCTCGGCGACAACCAGCTCGGGGCGTGGATCGCCACCCAGCTCGCCGCCGTGGCGTTCCTGCGCGGCGATGCCGGGTCGGCGCGGCAGCGGACCGCCGCGGCGGCGGCGCTGCATGCGCAGGTGGGCGAGGCCCGCACGACGGCGACCCTGCTGCTGTTGCGGGCCGCGCTGACGGCGGACGACGACCCGCGATGGGCGGCCACGGCGTGCGGCGCCGCGGATGTCCTGCTCGAGCGCCTCACCCCGCAACCGTGGCACTTCGAGGTGCAGGCGCGGGCGCAGGCCGGGCGGGCGGCGCGCGAGGCGCTCGGCGACGACGGCTTCGCCTCGGCGCTGGCCGCCGGCCGGGCCTCCGATGCCGACGCGCTGCTCGCCGAGGGCCTCGCAGGCTGAGGCGCCGCGCCCAGCCGCTAGACTTCCGCGCTCTCATGGCCGTCCCCAAGCAGAAGCAGTCGCACTCGCGCACCGGCAAGCGCCGGGCGACCCACAAGGCCGCCGTCCCGACGCTGAACGCGTGCCCGCAGTGCCACAAGCCGCGCCTCCCTCACCGGGTGTGCCCGAGCTGCGGCTTCTACGCGGGCCGTGAGGTCGTCGCCGCGGCAGACCATCACCACGATCACGACCACTAGCCCGGTCACCGTCTCGGTCGACGCCAACGGGGCCGATGCCGGTCCCGCGGAGGTCGCCCGAGGTGCCGCGCGCGCCGTCGCCGAGGATCCGGCGCTCACGGTCCTGCTCTACGGGCCGGCCGCGTCGATCGGCGACGTCCCGGACCGCGTCGAGGTGATCGACGCCCCGGTCTCGATCGCGAAGGCCGCCGATCCCGCTCGCGCCGTGCGCCAGACGCCGGACGCCTCGGTCGTCCGGGCCGTGCAGGCCGTAGCCGATGGCCGCGCCGGCGCGCTCGTCTCCGGCGGCTCCACCGGCGCCGCGCTGGCCGCCTCGCTGTTTCGCATCAAGCGCCTGAAGGGCGTGCACCGCCCGGCGCTCGCGCTCCTGATGCCGGTCCCGGGCCGGCCGTTCCTGCTGCTCGACGCCGGCGCGAACACCGAGGCGCGTCCCGAGCACCTGGTCCAGTTCGCCCACATGGGCGCCGCCTACATGAGCGCCGTGCACGGCCTCGAGCGGCCGCGGGTCGCGCTGCTGTCCAACGGGACCGAGCCCGGCAAGGGCACCGAGACGGTGATCGCCGCCCACGAGGCGCTGCTGGGCCTCGACGGGTTCGTCGGCAACGTCGAGGGCTTCGCGGTCGGCACCGGCGAGGCCGACGTGGTGGTCACGGACGGCTTCACCGGCAACGTGCTGCTCAAGACGATGGAGGGGACCTCGAAGGCGCTGCTGGGGGCGATCCGCGCGGCCGCGATGTCCAGCGCGCGCTCGAAGGCCGGCGGGCTGCTGCTCAATCCGGCGCTCGCCGGCCTGCGCGCGTCGGTCGATCCCGAACGGGCCGGAGGCGCGGTGCTGCTCGGGCTGCGCGGCCTGGTGGTCGTGCCCCACGGCTCGTTCGGCGAGCGCGGCATCGCCGCGGCGGTCGGCGTCGCCGCCCGTGGCGTCCGCGGCGACCTGGTCGGCCGCACCCACGCCGCACTCGAGGCGGCCGGCGCGCTGCGCCGCACGCCGGCGCTGTCGTCTGCCGGACCGGATAGCGTTTCCGCGCAATGACCCGCGACGAGGTCTTCAGCGCCATCCGCGATCACCTGGCCGACGAGCTGGAGCTCGACCCCGAGCGCGTGTCGGACGCCACGCGCTTCAAGGAGGACCTCGACGCCGACTCGCTGGACCTCTACACGCTGGTGCAGGAGCTCGAGGACTCCTACGGCGTCAAGATGTCCGACGAGGAGGCGGCGCAGGTCACGACCGTCGGGCAGGCCGTGGATTTCGTCCTCGCGCGCGCGCCCTCCATCCCCTGAGCGTCCTGTCCGGCGGCGTGGATCGGCTCCGTGAGCTCTTCGACGGGTTGCCCGAGCCCCTGCGCCGTCAGGCCCTCACGCACGCGTCCTGGGTCGAGGAGCGCGCGCTGTCCTACGAGCGGCTCGCGTTCCTCGGGGACTCCGTGCTCGGCCTGGCGGTCACGTCGCACCTGTGGCCGCGCCTCGATCCCGAGGAGTTCGGCGCCGGCCGGCTGACCAAGATCCGCGCCCAGGCCGTCTCCGGGCGCTCGTGCCGGATCGTCGCCGAGCGGCTCGGGATCCCGGACCGCCTGCGCGAGCTCGCGCCCGACGACACGCCGGCCAACGAGGCGCTGACGCGGACGGAGCGGGTGCTCGCCTCGATCATCGAGGCGGTGATCGGCGCCTGTTACCTCGAGCACGGCTACGACGTGGTCGCCGAGGTCGTCGTCGAGGCGTTCGGCGAGGAGATCGAGCTCGCGCTGAGCGAGCCCGCGGACTACAAGTCCTCCCTGCAGGAGCGGCTGGCGCGCCGCGGCGCGACCGTCTCCTACGCGGTCCGCGACGAAGCCGGGCCGCCCCACGACCGCACCTTCGAGGTCGCCGCCGTGATCAACGGCGAGGAGCTGGGCCGCGGGTCCGGGCGGTCCAAGAAGGACGCCGAGCAGGCCGCGGCGTCCGCCGCGCTCGACAAGATGTCGACGTAGATGCACCTCAAGACGCTGTCCCTGAAGGGGTTCAAGTCGTTCCCCGACCGCACGAGGCTGGAGTTCAGCCCCGGCGTGTCGGTGATCGTCGGCCCCAACGGCTCCGGCAAGTCCAACATCACCGACGCGGTGCTGTGGGCGCTGGGCGAGCAGTCGCCGCTCAATGTCCGCGGATCCTCGATGCAGGACGTCATCTTCGCGGGCGCGCACGGCGTGCAGGCGCGGGCCGAGGCCGAGGTGGAAGTCGTGATCGACAACTCCGATGCCGGCGTGGACCTGCCGATGTCCGAGATCGCGATCTCGCGCCGGCTGGACCGGGCCGGGGACGGCGAGTACCGCATCAACGGGGCGCGATGCCGCCTCACCGACGTGACCGAGGTGCTGTCCGACACCGGCCTGGGCAAGGAGATGCACTCGGTGGTCTCCCAGGGCCGGGTAACCGCGATCGTGACCTCCAAGCCGAGGGACCGCCGCGTGCTGATCGAGGAGGCGGCGGGGCTCGGCAAGCACCGCAAGCGCCGCCGCCGGGCGCAGCTCAAGCTCGACCGCACGCAGGACAACCTGGACCGCGCGCTCGACGTGGAGCGCGAGGCGCGGACCCGCCTGCGGCCGCTCAAGCGCCAGGCGGAGGCCGCCGAGCTGCACGAGCGGCTGGAGCGTCAGACGCTCGAGGCGCGGTGGGAGCTGGCCAAGGACGGCTCGCGCGCGGCCCGCGCCGCGCTGGCGTCCGCCGAGCAGGCGTCCGCGGCCGCGCGGGCCGCCGCCGCCGAGGTCGAGGGTGAGCTGGCCGACGTGGCCAGGCGCCGCGAGGCCGCCGAGCAGGCGCTGACGTCCCGCGGGTCCGACCGCGAGGAGCTGTCCGGGCGCTTCCACGCCGCCCGCTCGGCCGCCGAGCGCATCGAGGCCCGCGAGGAGGCGGCGGGCTCGCACGCGAGCGCGGTCGCCGACCGCGCGGTCCGCCGCCGCGCGTTGGTCGAGGCTCTGGAGGGCGAGGTCGCCGACGAGGAGCCCGACGAGGCCGGCGAGGCGCGGGTCGCCGAGCTCGAGCGGGAGCTCGAGCAGCTCGCCGCGGACCGCGCCGAGCGCCTGGCGCGCGAGCTGGCCGAGCTCGAGGAGCGCCGCAGCGCCGCCGCCGCCCGCGTGGCCGAGTTCGCCGCCGTGGTCGAGCAGCGCACGACCGCCCGGCGCGAGGCCGAGACGGCGTTCGACGCCGCTCGCGCCGCCCGCCGCGAGGCCGAGGGCGGCGCCGACAAGGCGCGCCGCGAGGCCGCGCGCGTCGGCTCGGAGCTGGCGGGCGTCAACCGCTTCCTGCAGGCCCAGGCGGGCGCGCCCGGCGGCGCTCCGGCGCTGGCCGACTCGCTGCGCGCCGAGCCGGGGGCCGAGCTCGCGCTGTCGGCGGTGCTCGGGCCGCGCCTGCGCGCCGCCGTGGCCGGCGACGTCGCCGAGGCCGCCGAGCTGCTGGGCCGCGCCGGCCGCGACGGCGGGGCCGCGCTCGTGTCCGGCGCCGCGCCCGTCCCGGCGCGCGGACCGGAGATCGCCGGGGCCCGGCGACTGCTGGACCACGTCAGCGCCTCCGACGACGCCGGGCGGGCGATCGCCGCCGCGCTGCTCGGCGATGCCTGGATCGTTGACGAGCTGGCCGGCCTGCCCGAGGGCTTCACCGGCATCGCCGTGACCCGCGAGGGCCTCGTCTGGGACGGCCGGCTCGGGGAGCTGCGGCGCGTGCCGGGCGGCGGCGAGGAGCGCGTGCTCACCGAGCGCAACCGCCGCGACACGCTGGTCGCCGAGGCCGAGCGCGCGGCGCAGGCCGAGCACGCCGCCAAGGGCCGGGTCGAGGCGGCGGTCGCCGCCGCGCGCGCCACCGACGCCAAGCGCGACGAGGCCGACCGGGCCGCCCGCGAGGCCGCCCGCGCCCACGCCGACGCGCTGGAGGCCGAGCGCCAGGTCGTCCGCGCCGCCGACGGGCGCAAGCGCGCGCCCGACGACGCCGAGACCGCCGCCCGCCGGGCCCAGCTCGCGGCGGCGCTGAACGCCGAGCGCAGGCTGCTCGAACGGGCGGCCCGGGAGCGCGAGGCGCGCGGGCGCCGGATCGCGCACGAGTGCGAGCGCGCCGACGCCGACGAGGCGCTGGCCCCCGTCGCGCAGCGGCTCGCCACGGCGCTGGCCGGCGCGGCCGCGGCCGTGCGCGAGCAGCGCGAGGCGTTCGAGGCCCAGCTGCGGGCCGAGCGCGAGGCCGGGGAGGCGCTGGCAGCCGAGCTGCGCGCCTGCGCGCAGGCGGAGGCCCAGGTCCAGGCCCGGCTGAAGGCCCAGTCCGAGGCGGTCACGCGGGCCGAGGTGGCCGCCCAGCAGCGCCGCGACCAGGCGCGCGACGCCGAGCACGAGCTGACGGCGCTCGCCGAGCGCCTGGGGCTCGAGGCCGAGCCGGCCGCCGAGCCGCTGCCCGACGAGGAGCGCGCCACGCTCAGCGGTCGCATCGAGCGGCTGCAGAAGCGCCGCGAACAGCTCGGGCCGGTCAACCCGCTCGCCAAGCAGGAGTACGACGAGGCGGTCGCGCACGTCGAGGAGCTCGAGGCCCAGCGCGAGGACCTCGAGACCGCGATCCGCGAGCTGCAGGGCGTCATCCGCGAGACCGACCAGAAGATCAAGCAGGCGTTCGAGGAGACCTTCACCGCCGCCGCCCGCAACTTCGAGGACCTCGTCGGCCAGCTCTTCCCGGGCGGCCGCGGACGGCTGCGGCTGGTGCGCGAGGATGCCGGCCCGCGACCGGTGCTGGGCGGGGGCGGGACCGACGACGAGGCGCCCACATCCGAGCCCGAGGCGGAGCCCGAGGACGAGCAGCGCCTCGAGGAGGAGCAACTCGGCGTCGAGATCGAGATCACCCCGGCCGGCAAGGCGACCAAGCGCCTATCGCTGCTGTCGGGCGGCGAGAAGTCGATGACCGCGCTCGCGTTCATGTTCGCGGTCTTCCTGGCCCGGCCGTGCCCCTTCTACATCCTCGACGAGGTCGAGGCGGCGCTCGACGAGGTCAACATCGAGCGCTTCCTCACCGTTCTGCGCCGCTACGCCGATCGCGCGCAGTTCATCGTCGTGACCCACCAGAAGCGCACGATGGAGGCGGCCGACTGCCTCTACGGCGTGTCGATGGCCGGCAACGGCGTCTCGAAGGTGGTCTCCCGGCGGCTCCCGCGCGAGGCGGCAGCCGCCTAGGAGGTCATGTGGCTCAGTGGGCTCAGTGCCAGCGCAGTCCGTGGCGGGCGTTCGGGCGCAGTGTGATCGCGCCAAGCCCGGCAAATACGACCAGGAACACGCCCGCGCCGATCCCGGCGGCGCCCCAGTCGAAGCCGCTGTCGATCGAGCTGACGCTCGTCGAGCCTGGGTCCTCGAGCACGATGGCCTGACCGCCGGACCCGGTTCCGGCGCGATCCGAGTTGTAGGCGGCGCTGTCGGCGGTGCTGTCTACCGCGGGGTGGGCGCCGGCCACGGAGGCGGCGATCGCCAACGCGCCGAGCGCGGCGATCAGCACGACGATGGTGTGACGGCGGAGGCTCCTGCTGATCATGGCTGCTCCTATGGGGACGGGGAACCAGCCGACCGTCCCGAACCGCGGTAGAGAACCAGTCGAGTCCGGTAGAGCCACGGTTGCGCGGTGCCCACACCCGGCCTAGGGTCGGGCCACCGCCGTGGATGTTCGCCTACTTGGCTCGGTCCAGGCGACCAGCGACGGCCGCCCGATTCCGCTCGGCGCTGCCAAGGAACGCGCGCTGCTGGCGATTCTCGCCCTGCACGCCGGGTCGACCGTCCCGACCGACCGGCTGATCGACGGCCTGTGGGGCGAGCAGCCGCCCGCGTCCGCGGTCAAGCTCGTCCAGCTCTACGTCTCCCACCTGCGGCGGTCGCTCGGGAAGGAGGGCGCGGCGATCGTCACGCACGGCCGCGGCTACGGGCTCGAGCTGCCGCCCGACGCGGTCGACGCGGTGCGCTTCGAGCGGCTCGTGCTGGCCGTGGCGGGCGACGCCGAACCCGTCGAGCGTGCGCGCGAGGCCCTCGACCTGTGGGCCGGCGAGGCGCTGCAGGACGTCGCGGACGAGCCGTTTGCCGCCGTCGAGGTCCGGCGACTGGAGGCGCTGCGGCTCGAGGCCACCGAGCTCGCCATCGATGCCGACCTCGCCGCCGGCCGGCACGCCGAGGCGGCGATCGAGCTCGAGCGGCTGGTGGCCGAGCATCCGCTGCACGAGCGCCTGCACGCGCAGCGCGTGCTCGCCCTGTATCGCTGCCGGCGCCAGGCCGAGGCGCTGAACGCCTACACGGAGGCCCGGCGCATCCTCGACGCGCAGGTCGGGCTCGAGCCGGGAGCCGAGCTGCGGGCGCTGCAGCAGTCGATCCTCGTCCAGGACCCGGCGCTCGACCTGCCGTCCAGACGATCCGCCGCCACCCGACCGCCGAGCCGCGCCCGCCGGACCGCGGTCGCGCTCGTCGTCGCCGTCGTCGTCGGCGGGCTGCTCGTGCTGGTCCTCGGCGCCGACGGCACCCGTGCGCCGCCGCCGCTCGGCGAGAACGCCGCCGGGCCGATCGATCTCCGCACGGGCCGCTCTGGGACGCAGTTCGCCGTCGGGCACGACCCGCGAGCGGCGGTGGCCGGCGCCGGGTCGATCTGGGTGACCTCGGGCCAGGACGGGATCGTCACCCGGATCGACCTGCACCGCCGGCTGCTGGCAACGATCGACGCCGGAGCCGATCTCGGCGCCGCGGCGTTCGCGGACGGGTCGCTATGGGTCGCGCGCAGGGACGGCACGCTGACCCGGATCGATGCCCGCAGCAACCGTCCGATCCGAGCGGTCCCCTTGGGCTCGCCGCCGGGCGCGGTGGCCGCCGGCGCCGGGGCGGTCTGGGTCACGACGCCGCTGACGGGTGAGCTCACGCGCCTCGACCTCGCCACCGGGCGCCGCGTGGTCGTGGCCGTCGGCCCCGGGGCCGGCGCGGTCGCAGCGGGCCCCGACGCGGCCTGGGTCGCCCTCCACGACGCCGGGACCGCCGTCCGGATCGAGCCCCGCACCGGGCAGGTCGTCGACAGCGTGGACGTCGGGCGGTCGCCAAGCGCGGTCGCGCTGACGCCCGGCGCCGTCTGGGTGGCCAACCGCGACGACGGGACCGTCTCCCGCATCGACGCCCGGCGCGACGCCGTGACGACCACCGTCGCGGTGGGCGGCGGGCCCGTCGCGCTGGCCGCCCGCGGGCGGACGCTATGGGTGGCGCTCGCCGACGCGCGGCAGGTCGTGGCCATCGACACGCGGACCGCGCGCGTGCGACGCCGGTTCGCCGCCAATGGCAGCCCGGCGGCGCTGGCCGTGCTCGACGGCCGCCTCTGGGCCGCGGCCGCGGCGTCGCCGGCCGGACACCGCGGCGGCACGCTGCGGACGAGCTCGCGCTCGGTCGACGTCGAACCGGCGACGGGCGGCTACGACGCGGACGCCACACGGCTTTTGTCGATCGTCTACGACGGCCTGGTGAGCTACCGCCGGACCGGCGGGACCGCGGGCTGGTCGCTGGTCGGGGACCTCGCGACGGGCGTGCCGCGCCCGAGCCCGGACGGCCGGACCTACGTCTTCACGCTGCGGCCAGGCCTGCGCTACTCAGACGGCTCGGCGGTGCGAGCGACGGACTTCCGCCGCTCGCTGGAGCGGACGTTCCGAGTCGGGAAGGCCAGGATCGCGGCGCTCTACCAGGCGATCCGCGGCGCCCCACGCTGCCTGGCGGCGCCTGCCCGCTGCGACCTGCGCACCGGCATCGGCGCCGACGAGGCGGCCCGGACCGTCACGCTGCGGCTCTCGCACCCGGACCCGGGGCTGGTCTACGCCCTCCAGTCCCCGCGGGCGGCGTTCGTGCGCCCGACGCGCCTCGGGCACTCTCCGCTCGGCACCGGGCCGTACCGGGTGGCGCGCCATATCGGCGGACGCGTGACCCTCGTGCGCAACCCGGCGTTCCGGTCCTGGTCGACGGCGGCCACGCCCGACGGAGTGGTGGATCGCATCGAGATCACTCGCAGCCAGGGGCTGGTCGGGGCGGCCGCCGACGTCGCCCGCGGGCAGTCGGACCTCGTCCCGCAGG
>JAXDHL010000342.1:0-4971 GCA_034664525.1 Solirubrobacteraceae bacterium | reverse complement strand
TCAGTGGTCGTCGGAGGACCACTGGCGCGCACGGCTGTCGGCCGTGTGCGGGAGTGGCGCACTGTGGACCTCCAGCCGACACACCCCCACCGGATCGGTGACCTGTGTGGACCAGCGACACCGCCTCACGCGCTGAAGCGGACGGTTCGCGAGGCCGGATCCGCCACCACCAGCCGCACTCGCACCGCCGCCCCGACCGGCGGATCGCCGTCGCAGGCCGCGCGCACGGCGGGCGACGCGATCTGGATCTGCCCCTCGTCGACGACCACGGCGTCGAAGGTCTCGCCCACTCGGCCGGCGAGCAGCGACGCCTCGACGAGGTCGACGCAGGCGTGCTCGAGCGCGGACGCGCGGCGGTCGGCGGCGCGCATCGCCTCCGGCAGCCGGTCGAGCCCCTCGACCGCCCAGGGCGGCGGGGCGACGCCCGCGCAGGCGGCGATCGAGCATTCGAGTGCGTAGCGGTCCGCGAGTCGCCGCAGCGGCGCGGTCACGTGCGCGTACTCCTCGGCGAGCGCGCCATGGCGGGGCTGCTCGGGCGCGTGGCCGTCCGAGAACGCGGCGTAGGCGGCGCCGCGCATGACCGAGGTCGCCTCGTGCAGCAGCGCGGCCGCGGCGGGCGCGGCCGGGTCGAGCGAACGGATGAAGCCCGGGTAGCCGAGGTCGCGCGGCCAGTCGACGCCGAGCGCCGCGGCCGAGCGGCGCAGGCGGTCGATCGCGCGCGGATCGGCGGGCGGGAGCGTGCGTACGATCCCCGTCCCGGCGGCGAGCATCAGGTCGGCGGCCGCCATGCCCGTCAGCAGCGAGATCTGGGCGTTGAAGCCCTCGACCGGCAGTGGCGCGCGGTAGACCACGTCCCAGCCGCCGGCGGCGTCGCGGACGACCTCCTGCTCGGGCAGCGGCAGCGAGACGCCGCCACGGGTGACCTCGAGCGCCTCGCGCAGCCGGCCGACCTCGGCCAGCAGGGTCAGCGGCTCGGCCGCCCGGCCGGCGTCGAGGTCGGCCTGCACGCCCGCGTAGTCGAGCCGGGCGCGGGAGCGGATGCGGGCGCGGCGGACGTCGGTCGCGGTCCGCTCGCCGGCGGCGTCGAGCTCGATCGTCCACAGGATCGCCGGCCGCTCGGCGTCCGCCAGCAGCGAGGCGGCGCCCTCGGACAGCGCCGGCGGGTGCAGCGGGATCGCCCGGTCCGGCGCGTAGTAGGTCACCCCGCGCGCCCACACGGCGGCGTCGAGCGTCCCGCCCGGCGCCATGAACGCGGCGAGGTCGGCGATCGCGTAGCGCACGCGGAAGCCGCCGCCGTCGCGCCGCTCGACGTGCAGCGCCTGATCGAGATCGCGCGAGCCCGGCGGGTCGATCGTCACGAACCCGATGTCGAGCGCATCCACGCGCGGGGTCGGATCCGCCGGAGACGACGACGGGTCCGCGCCGGGCGGGAACCCCTCGACCACGCCCAGCTCGGCCCGCACCGCGCCGAAGTCCAGCGGCGCGCGCAGCCGGCGGCGACTCACGGAGCAGCCGCGGCCGCGCGCACGAGCGGCAGCGAGCGCGGGGCGATCTGGCGCGACATCGCCACGTAGCTCGTCGACCGCCGCACCGCGCTGGTGTGCAGGATCGCGTTGATGACCTCCTGCAGATGCTCGTTGTCGCGCGCCACGACGCGCACGAGCAGGTCGCGCGGGCCGGTGGTCCCGTAGGCCTCGAGCACCTCGGGGATCGCCTCGAGCGTCTCCACCGCCTCCGGCAGCCGGCCCTGCGAGATCTCCAGGAACACGAACGCCAGCACCGGGTAGCCGATCCGCGACGGTTCGACGTGCGGCCCGAAGCCGGTGACCGCCTCCCGCTCGGCGAGCTTGGCCAGCCGCGCCTGGACCGTCCCGCGCGCGACCCCGAGCCGCCGCGCGACCTCCACCAGGCCGATCCGCGGGTGGATCGTCAGCAGCTCGATGATGTCGGCGTCGAGCCTGTCGATGCTGGTCATCCTGACCAGGTTCTACACCATCCGGACCGGCAGATCTGCACAGGCTGCCGGGGTCGACCGGGCAGACTTGCCAATCGTGCCGTCTGGCACGAGGCTTTGGGCATGTTCGAGGAAGGGCAGCTGTACTCCCCGGTCACGGAGGCCGATGACGGGACGGTCACCGTGCACCTCGCGCCGAGCCACCCCGGCGTGAACGACCCACGCTACCTCGCCCGCCGCGGCGAGATCGCCCGCGCGGCGCTGCACTGGACGCCCGGGACGCCGATCCCGGAGATCGCCTACACCGACGAGGAGCACGAGGTCTGGCGCACGGTCTGCCGCGAGCTGGCCGTCAAGCACCGGCGGCTCGCCCACTCCGCCTACCTGGAGGCGTGGGACGCCGTCGCCCTCCCGACCGATCGCGTGCCGCAGCTGACCGAGGTGTCCGAACGCGTCAGCCAGGTCACCGGCTTCACGTTCGACTGCGCCCCCGGGCTCGTCCCGCTGCGGCAGTTCTACGGCGCGCTCGCCGACCGGACCTTCCACTCGACGCAGTATCTGCGCCACCCGTCCCAGCCGCTGTACACGCCCGAGCCGGACCTCGTGCACGAGGTGATCGGCCACGGCGTCGCCCTCGGCGCGCCGCCGTTCGCCGAACTGCACCGCCTGACCGGCGAGGCCGCGCGGCGCCTGGAGGACGAGGACGCGCTGCGCTTCCTGGCCAAGGTGTTCTGGTTCACGTGCGAGTTCGGCGTCATCGAGGAGGCGGGCGAGCTGCGCTGCTACGGCGCCGGCCTGCTGTCCTCCTACGGCGAGATCGAGGAGTTCCGCTCAGCCGACGTGCGGCCGCTGGACTTTCTCGAGATGGGGACCGCCGAATACGACATCACGCACTACCAGCCGATCCTCTACCGCGCGGACTCGCTCGAGCACCTGATGGACGAGGTCGGCGGCTTCTTCGCCACCTTCGACGACGACACCCCGGCCCGCCTGGGAAAAAGGGGTCTGTCCCCTTTTTCTCACCAGGTGTGACCGACGAACACCGGCTCCGGGTGCAGCGCGACGCCGAGGGTGTCGCGCACCGCGCCGGCGATCTCGCGCGCCAGGGCGACCAGCTCCGCCGTGGTGGCCCCGCCGCGGTTGACCAGCGCGAGCGTGTGCTTGGTCGAGATCCCCGCCCGCGCCGGTAGCGGCGGGTACCCGCGCTGGAAGCCGGCGCGGCCGATCAGCCAGGCCGCGCTCGTCTTCACGCGGCCGTCCGGCTCCGGCCACGCCGGCGGGTCGCCCGGGATCGCACCGAAGGCCTCCGGCGACAGGATCGGGTTGGTGAAGAAGGAGCCGGCGCTCACCGAGTCCGGGTCGTCGGGCGACACGACCATGCCCTTGCCGCGACGCAGGGCGAGCACGGCCTCCCGCTGCTCGGCGAGCGGGACGCGCTCGCCCGGCTCGACGCCGAGCGCGCGGGCGAGCTCGGCGTAGGCGACCGGCCCGCCGAGCCCCGACTCGCGCAGGTCGAAGGCGACCGAGAGCACGACCCAGCGGTCGCGGTACTTGAAGCGCGAGCTGCGGTACGCGAAGCCGCAGTCGGCCGGCGCGAGGTCGAGCGTCTCCCCGGTGGCCCGGTCGTGCACGCGCACGCCCGCGATCGTCTGGGCGACGTCCTGCCCGTAGGCGCCGACGTTCTGGATCGGCGTCGCGCCGGTCGAGCCGGGGATCCCGGACAGCGACTCGATCCCGGACAGCCCGTCGGCGACGCACGCGGCGACGAGGTCGTCCCAGCGCTCGCCGGCGGCGGCGGTGACCCGCACCCGGCCGTCGCCGAGCCGCTCGCGGGCGACGCCACGGGTGGCGACCCGGACCACCAGCCCGTCGAAGCCCGCATCGGCGATCACGACGTTGGAGCCGCCGGCCAGCACGAGCACGGGCTCGTCCGCCGACGCGACGGCCTCGACCAGCGCGTCATCGCTGGTGGCGTCGACCATCCGCCGGGCCGGGCCGCCCAGGCGCAAGGTGGTGAAGGGCGCCAGGTCGACGTCGGTCGCGGTGTCCACGACGGGCGAGGCTACCGCCGGGCGACCTCAGGCGAAGCGGAGGACGCGCGCCCTGCCCCCGGCGGGGATGAACCCGCTCGACGGCAGGGCGCCGCTCCGTTTCAGCGCCGCCGAGGATGCGCGGACGGCCTGTCCGAGCCGAGAGCCTGAGCGCTCCTGGGCGACGTGGCAGACGACCTGCCGTGTTGGGGAGGAAGGGGAGGCGGTCGTCATGGAAGGCATGGTCCCGCCGATGCCGTGGGCCGTCGTCGTCCGCGGTGGCGATCTTGGGTCGTCCTCGAGGACGACCTAGCCCACGGGCCACTCGTGGACGGGCGCGTTGGAGTGCATGAGCTCCCGGTAGCGGAGCGTCAGCCCGCGCAGCGCGTCCATCCGGTCGAGCTTGCGCTCGCCGTAGAGGTGGTGGAACGTCGCCGCCTGCCAGGCGGCGCCGTTGGTCTGGCGGATGCAGCGCTGCTCGATCATGCCCAGCAGCCGGTCGCGGTCGCCGGCGTCGACCCCCAGGGTCTCGAGCCCGCGGTGGGCGACGGGCAGCAGCCGCCGCAGCACCAGCTCGGCGACCGGGACCTCCCCCAGGCCCGGCCAGTAGACGCGCGCCTCGATCCCGTCGCGCGCGCCGGCATGGAAGTTCTCCTCCGCCGCCGAGAACGACATCTGCGACCACAGCGGCCGGTCGGCGGTCACGAGCTCGTGGATCAGTCCGTAGTAGAAGGCGGCGTTGGCGAGGATGTCGGCGACGGTCGGCCCGGCGGGCAGCACGCGGTTCTCGACGCGCAGGTGCGGGCGCCCGCGGACCGTGTCGTAGACCGGCCGGTTCCAGCGGTAGACCGTCCCGTTGTGGAGCTTGAGCTCCGGGAGCCGCGGGATGTCGCCGCGCTCCAGCAGCGCCTCCGGGTCCTCGTCGTCGACCAGCGGCAGCAGCGCCGGGAAGTAGCGGACGTTCTCCTCGAAGAGGTCGAAGATCGA
>JAXDHL010000341.1:0-4066 GCA_034664525.1 Solirubrobacteraceae bacterium | reverse complement strand
CGCGGACGGCGGGCCAGGACCGCTCGGCCAGCAGCACCTTCCCTGCGCCGGTGCAGTGGATGGGCAGCTCGTCGCCGACCGTCCACGGCGCCAGGGCCGCCGGCGGCCGCCCGGCCACGGCGGCGATGCAGATCGCCCGCTCGGGACCCCAGATCGCCAGATGCACCGTCTCCCCGTACCGGATGGTCAGGGCGCGCATCACCCGCGCCGCCTCTTGACGCACGTCGCTGGTGTCGACCAGCAGGGAGTTCAGCGCGACGATCCGCCAGCCGAGTGTGTACCGGCCGGGATCGCCCCGCTGCAGCAGCCCGATGTCGGCGAGGCTGACGAGCAGCTCATGGGCCTGCGACTTGGCGATGTGCAGCTCGTGGGCCACCGCGGTCGCGCCCCATTCCGGGCGCGCGGAGCTGAAGAGGTCCAGCACCAGGCCGGCGCGGTTGACGGTCTGCAGCATGGTCAGCTGCCCACACCGGTCGGGGGCGGCTGCCCGCTGCTGCGGCGCACGATGAGCTCGGCGGCCACCGTCACCCGCGCGAGCAGCGGCGCCCCGTGCTCGATCTCGCGCAGCAGCACGTCGAGGCTGCGGCGCCCGACCTCGTCGAAGTCCTGACGCACCGTGGTCAACGGCGGCGTGAAGTACGCGGCCTCGGGGATGTCGTCGAAGCCGACGACGCTGAGCTCGCCGGGGACCGAGCGGCCGCGCTCGTGCACCGCGCGCAGCAGCCCGAGGGCCATGTTGTCGTTGGCGACGAACACGGCGGTGAGCTCGGGGCGATCCAAGAGCCCGCGCGCCAGCTCGTGGCCCGACCGGGCGCTCCAGTCGCCCACCAGCGGCGGCGGGACGGGCGCGCCCGCCTCGCTCAGCGCGCTTTGCCAGCCGGCGACCCGGCGCTGCGCCTCGAGCCAGTCGGCGGGGCCGGCGATGTGCCAGACGGTGCGATGGCCGAGCTCGAGCAGGTGGCGCGTCGCCTGCGCGGCGCCGTCGAAGTGATCCACCTCGACGACCGACAACGTGTCGGGCCCGGCCTCGGCCACCACGACGGGCGGCCGGGGCGGCAGGTCGTGCAGCGCGGCGACCGCCGTCTCGTGCGGCGCGATGACGACGATGCCGTCCACGCCCTGGTCGCGCAGGCGCTCGAGCGCCCCCAGCACGGACTCGCGCGTGAACGACCGCAGGCTCACGATGATGATGAAGTAGTCAGCTTCGTGGGCGGCCCGCTCGATGCCCAGCAGCGTCGAGGCGGGGCCGTGGAGCGTGGTGTCGAAGCTGATGACGCCGATCGTGCGGGTGCGGCCCGTGACGAGAGCGCGCGCCGCCGAGTTGGGGCGGTAGTCGAGCGTCTTCATCGCCGCGAGCACGCGCTCGCGCGTCTCCTCGCGCACGCTGGGGCTCTCGTGCAGGACGCGCGAGACCGTCTGGTGTGACACGCCGGCCAGGCGGGCGACGTCGGACATCACTGCTGAGCGCGATGGCGGTTGGCTCTGACCCATTCGACCCGTGACGACGCGGCGTCCAGTGCGTCCACGTCTTCCTCCCGTTGCGCGATGTTAGCGCTCACATCGCCTGGCGGTCAACCACGGCGTACGCTGGCGACGTGGACCTCGACGCTTCGCCCACGGCGGGCGAAGATCCCGCCCCCGCTCCGTTCTCGGTGATCGCCCTGGTGGCGTCGGCCGGTGGCCTGGACGCGATCATCCGGGTGCTCACGACGCTCCCCGCGGACCTTCCCGCCGCGGTGCTCGTGCTCATCCACCAGGCCCCGGAGCGCGTCAGCCGCCTGGTCGACATCCTCAGCCGCCGCTGCGCGCTCCCGGTGCAGGCCGCCGGAAACGGCGAGCCGCTGCGCCCCGGCACCGTGATCGTGGCGCCCCCCGGCGAGCATCTGCTGATCGCGCCCGGCCCGGCGACGGCGCTGATCCTGTCCGGCGCGGCGCCGCCGAGCCGCCCATCGGCGGATCTGCTGCTCGCCACGCTCGCGACCGCCGTCGGCCCGCGCGCGATCGCCGTCGTGCTCTCCGGAGGCGGCCACGACGGTGCGACGGGCGCGTCCGCCGTGCACGGCTTCGGCGGCACCGTGCTCGCCAGCGACGAGGCCTCGTCGCAGTCCTTCTCGATGCCGCTGGCCGCCATCGAGCGCGACCACGCGGTGGACCACATCATCGACCTCGACGACATCGGCGGCCTGCTGGTGAGCCTCGTCGCCGCGCCGGCGCGGTAGCCGGCTCAGCCGGCGCTCGCGCCGTCCTTCTCAGGCTCGAGCACGAAGATCTCGAACGTGCGGACGGGGTCGAACATGATCTGGCTGTGGTACGTCAGAACCTTGCGGCCCAGGAGCTCCTCGATGGCGCCGGTGGTCGTCTCGGTCATGGTCTCCTGGAAGCTCAGCCGGTAGGCGCGGACGAGGTCCTGCTTGCCGTCGCGCAGCAGCGTCTCCTCGTTGGCCGTCAGGCCGCCCTCCATCGCCACGAAGACGTAGTCGTCCAGGAACCACGCCTTGGCGGCCGTCGGGCCGCGCCCGTAGTACTTCTTCTTCATGCCGACCATCGCGTTGGCCACAGCGGCCCGGAGCGATCCCGCCCGCGCGTCGGCGGGATCCTCGCCCACGGCCGAAAGCAGGTCGGCGGCGGGACTCTGCGGCGTCGGTCCTGTCGGTCTTGGAGTGGCGCTCATGCGGTGCTGCGTACCCACCGCAGGCCCGCGCCAGGCGCCGTCGGCGGCGGTTTCCCGCCCACCGCGCAGGGGCAGCCTGGTCCGTGTGACCGACCGCCGTGCATGCGCCCCGAGACCGCCAGCTACGCTGACACGCGCGATGACCGCAGCAGAGGCTCCCCGCACGTGCGATCGGCACGACGGCTACCGGCACGAGGCATTCTTCTACGAGGGCGCCGAGGAGTTCATGGCCGGCGTCGTGCCGTTCGTCCGCGCGGCGGTGGCAGCCGACGAGCCGATCCTGGTCGTCCTCGGCGCGCCGAAGATCGCTGCGCTGCGCGAGGCGCTCGGCGCCGACGCCGAGCGGGTGCTCTTCGCCGACATGGCCGCCGTCGGCGACAACCCCGCGCGGATCATCCCCGCCTGGCAGCAGTTCCTGGACGAGCACGGTGGCGGCGTGCGGCCGATGCGCGGCATCGGCGAGCCGATCTGGGCCGGTCGCACCGCCGCCGAGCTCGTCGAGTGCCAGCGGCACGAGGCGCTCCTGAACATCGCCTTCGCCGATCCGGACTTCTGGCTGCTGTGCCCGTACGACATCGCGGCGCTGCCCACCGAGGTCCTCGACGAGGCCCGCCGCAGCCATCCGTTCCTCCGCGACCGCGACAGCGCCCACACGAGCGGGACCTTCGCGGGACCCCAGACGCTGGCGGCCCCGTTCGATCGCGCGCTTCCCGAGCCGCCCGCCGACGCCGAGGCGCTCACCGTCAACCGCGGGAGCCTCGGCGAGGTCCGCGCGGTCGTCGCCCTCCGCGCCGCCGCCGCCGGGCTGAGCGCCGACCGCACGGCCGACCTCGTCCTCACCGTCAACGAGCTGACCACCAACAGCGTCCGCCACGGCGGCGGGTACGGGACGCTGCGCGTCTGGGCTGACGCCGGCGCCGTCGTGTGCGAGGTCCGCGACCAAGGCCGCCTCGACGATCCGCTCGCGGGGCGCGTCGCGCCCTCCCAGGCGGCCGAGGGCGGTCGCGGGCTGTGGATCGCCAACCAGGTCTGCGACCTCGTGCAGATCCGGTCGTTCGCCGACGGCGTCGCGGTGCGCGTCCACCAGCGCCTGGGCTGAGACCGCGACCGCGCGGGTAGCCCGCAGCGATGTCCCCCACCGATCTCGCCGCCCGCGAGAGCGTGCTCCGGATCTCCCGCGCACGCCCGGCGTGCTGAGCGACATGCCCGAGATCGCGGTCACGGTCTGCGACGATGGCGGGGCCTACGTGGCGCTGGTGGTCGGCGACCCGCCGGCCGTCCGGCACTCGGTCGCGCTCGACGTCCTGGAGGCCGCCGAGGTCGTCCCAGCCCTCGACGGCCTCGTCCTCGACTTCGACCTGTACGGCCGCCTGGCCGGGATCCGCGTCACCGGCG
>JAXDHL010000340.1:0-3763 GCA_034664525.1 Solirubrobacteraceae bacterium | reverse complement strand
CCGATCGAGGTCGTCTACGCCAAGAAGACGCTCGGGACCGGGGACACCGGCTTCGGCCTGCTGCTGGCGGCCTGGAACGGCGGGCTGCTCGCCGGCAGCCTCGCCTACATGCGCCTCGGGCGGCGCTCGCCGGCGACGCTCGTGCTCGGCTCGACGGCGGCGATCGGCATCGCCTACGCCGGCCTCGCGGCGGCGAACACGCTCTGGGTCGCCTGCCTGATCTCGATCGTGGGCGGCATCGGCAACGGCTTCCAGTGGGTGTCGGTGATGACGCTCGTGCAGGAGGCGACACCGCTCGAGCTGCAGGCGCGCGTCGTCAGCCTGCTCGAGAGCCTCGGGGCGGCGATGCCCGGGGTCGGCTTCCTGCTCGGGGGCACGCTGACCGCGGTCTTCTCGCCGCGAACCGCCTATGCCGTGGCCGGGATCGGGACGCTGCTGCTGGTGGTGGTCGCCGCGCTCGCGCTACCGCGCGGGCGGCCGGCGGAGCCGCTGTCCGCACCGAGCGGAATGGGGCGGGCAACCGACTGACGGTCCGCGCCGGCCAGGACGATACGTGGAACAGACCCCCAGTCCCGAGTCCCACCGTCAGCGGAAGGAGGATCCCTCATGGGTTGGCGCGTCTGATCCGAGGCCTCAGGCCAGGACCGTGCGCGGGCGCCGCAGCTCGACCTCGAGGTCGCGATCGTCCGCGTGGGCGAACGCGATGTGCTGGCGCTCCACGGTCGCCACGAACAGCTCGACGAAGCGTGCGTCGAGCTGCGTCCCGGCAACGCGACGCAGCTCGGCGACCGCTTCGCCGTGGGTCACCGGGTTGCGGTAGGTGTCGCGGCCGGTCATTGCGTCGTAGGTGTCGGCGACGGCGATGATCCGCGCCAGCGGATGGATCGCCTCGCCCGCGGTGCCGGCCGGGTAGCCGCCGCCGTCCCAGCGCTCGTGGTGGGCCTCGACGATGTCCGCGACGGTCTCGTAGCCCTGCACGCCGCGCAGGACGCGGGCGCCGTCGGACGGATGGCGGCGGATCTGCTCGGACTGCGCCGGGGTGAGGGGGCCACGGCTGTGCAGCAGCGTGTCGTCGAAGGATGCCTTGCCGATGTCGTGCACGAGCCCGGCCGTGTGGGCGAGCTCTCGCTCGGCCGGGGTCATCCCCGCGGCCTCGGCGACGGCCAGCGCGTAACGGGCGACCGCGGCCGAGTGGCGGGCGGTCATAGGATCGCGCAGCGACAGCGTGTTGAGCATCGCCGTCAACAGGCTGCGGTGCATCTCCCCCAGGTCGGCGAACGAGCGGGCGAGGTCGTCGCGCTGGCGCTCGGCCTGGAGCACCGCGCGCAGCAGCAGCTGGAAGGTGAGCAGCACACAGGCGAGCAGGCCGACCGCCGCCAGCCCGAGCTGCACTTCCCCATAGGCGGCGATCGCGGTCACGAGCGCGGCCGCGAACTGCCACGGCAGGACGGGGACGAGGTTGGCGCGGATCATCTCGCCGAGCGGGGGCAGGTCGGGGCGGTGCAGGCGTGTCTGCTCGACCACGAGCACGAGGTTCAGGAGGTTGAGGGCGAGGAAGCCGGCTGCGACGCACAGCGCGTACGCGGCGGGCTCGCGGTCGAGACCCGCATGGCGCAGCACCATGAACAGGACGCCGCCGACCAGCGGGAAGGTCGCGTAGGTGACGAGATCGGTGGTCAGATGCCAGCGCGGCGGACGGGTCCGGATCGCGTCGAGCGTGACCGCGAGCACGCCCACCGCCACGGCGGGAGCCGGACCGGCCAGCGCCATCAGCAGCACGAGTCCCATGAACGAGCCGGAGATGTGCACGCCGCGCGCGCTCATCGGCAGCAGATGCGTGCCGACGGCCAGGACCGCGAGCGTCAGGAGCAGGCTGCCGTCATGCCACTGCTGCGCATCCGAGAGGGCTGCGGAGCACAGGAGTGCGCAGGCAAGCAGGGCCTCCTGCACGCGTAGGCGGCGCGTGTCGGGCATGACAGAACAATCAAGACAACGTCAGAAGGCGCCGCAGGTTGGCCGCCGGGGCCAAAAGGTTGGTTGATCACACCTCGACGACGACCGGCAGCACCATCGGCCGGCGCTTGAGCCGGTCGTAGATGAAGCCGGCGAGGTCGTCGTGCAGCAGTTGCTGCAGCGGCTCGATCTCGGCGATCTGCTGCTCGGCGGCGCGGTCGAGGGCGTCCTCGACGGCCTCGCGCAGCTCGTCGATGAACGCGTCGCCGTCGCCGGTGATGAACGGAACGCCGCGGGCGAGCACCTCGGGCGGCACGACGCTCGAGCCGTTCTGCGCCGAGACGGTGGCGACGACGATCAGGATCCCGTCGGCGCTGAGCATGCGGCGGTCGCGCAGCGCGACGTCGGCGACGTCGCCGATCTCGACCCCGTCGACGAAGATCATGCCGGCGGTCTCGCGCTTGCCGATGCGCGCGCCCTCGGCGTCGATCTCGAGCGGCAGCCCGTTCTCGAGCTCGAAGATGTTCTCGCGCGGCACGCCGACGGCCTCGGCCAGCTTGCCGTGCAGGCGCAGCCGCTGGTGGTCGCCGTGGATCGGCATCACGTACCGCGGCCGGGTCAGGTTGAGCATCAGCTTGAGCTCCTCCTGGTAGCCGTGGCCGGAGGCGTGGATCGGGGCGTCGCGGGCGGTGACGACCTCGCAGCCGATCCGGTGCAGGCGGTCGATGACCTCGTTGACCGCCCGCTCGTTGCCCGGGATCGGCGTCGCGGAGAACATCACGGTGTCGTCGCTGTGCAGCTCGACATCGCGATGGTCGTTGTAGGCCATTCGCCGCAACGCCGACAGCGGCTCGCCCTGGCTGCCGGTGGAGATGATCACCAGCTTGTCGTCGGGGAACTGGTCGATCTCGCGCGGCTGGACGAAGATGCCATCGGGCGCCCGGATGTGGCTCAGCGAGCGGCCGATGTTGACGTTCTTGCGCATCGAGCGCCCGACCAGCACGACCTTGCGCCCGTGCGCGGCGGCGGCGTCGATGACCTGCTGCACGCGGTGGATGTTGGACGCGAAGCTCGTGACGATGATGCGACCCTTGGCGCGGGCGAAGCGCTCCTCGAGATGCGGGCCGACGATCGACTCGCTCGGCGAGAAGCCCGGCCGGTCGGCGTTGGTGGAGTCGCCGCACAGCAGCAGCAGCCCGTCGCGGCCGAACTCGGCGAGCCGGGACACGTCCGCCGGCGCGCCGCTGACCGGGGTCTGGTCGAACTTGTAGTCGCCGGTGATGAGGATCGTGCCCAGCGGGGTCGTCAGCGCGACGCCGCAGGCGTCCGGGATCGAGTGCGTGAGGTGCACCATCTCGATCTCGAACGGGCCCGCCTCGGCCACCTCGCCGACCTTGAGCACCTCGAGCTCGGCCTCGCGCAGCTTGTGCTCGTCGAGCTTGGAGCGGGCCATCGCGATCGTGAGCTGGCCGCCGTAGGTGACCGGGACCTTGTCCTGGCCGAGCTCGCGCAGGACCCACGGGAGGGCGCCCAGGTGGTCCTCGTGGCCATGCGTGATCACGAACGCCTCGATGTCGTCCGCGCGCTCGCGCAGATAGGAGAAGTCGGGCAGGACCAGGTCGATGCCCATCATCTCGGCCGTCGGGAACCGTAGCCCGAGGTCGACGACGACGATCCGGCCGCCGTACTCGACGACCGTCATGTTCTTGCCGATCTCGCCGAGTCCCCCGAGCGGGAGGACGCGGAGGGTGCCGCTCAAGCGGTGGCTCCGGCGAGCAGGCCGTGGTTGACGAGCGACTCGCGGACGATC
>JAXDHL010000339.1:0-4067 GCA_034664525.1 Solirubrobacteraceae bacterium | reverse complement strand
CCGGAGTTGCGGGTGGCGCTCACCGCCACGCGGGCCGAGGGCGAGGCCGTGGTCCGCCTGCGCTACCGGCAGGTGGTCGACGACGGCTGGGCGCGGGCGGACCGGTTCCCCGACGGGCTCGAGCGCGACGAGTGGGACGCCGATGCGCTCCAGATCGGCGCGTGGTCGGGTACCGACCTCGTCGGGGCGATGCGGATCGTCCTGCCGGCCCCGGGGCGCCGGCTGCCGGTGGAGGTGGGGTTCGGCGTCGATGTCGAGCCCGCCGGGCGGGTCGTCGAGGCGGGGCGGCTCGTGATCGATCCCGACTTCCGGGGCGACCCGGCGCACCGCGCCTGGGGCGGGCTCTTCGCCCGGGCCTGGCTGGAGCTGCGCGCCCGCGGCTTCCGGGTCCTGGCCGGCGCGGCGTCGCCGGAGATGGTGGCGCGGCTGCGTGGCGTCGGCCTGCCGTTCGAGGTCCTGGGACCCGAGCGCCCGCACTGGGGGCTGCCGCGGCTTCCCGTCCGGCTGGATCCGGCCGAGAGCACGCCGACCTGGTTCGCCGGCGGTCTGGAATCATCCGGCCGATGGAGCCGCAGCCCGTCGTGATCCCGCCCGGCGAGGGCCACCGGATCGGCAACGTCGAGTTCCTGGCGCGCACGGCCGATACGCCGCGCTTCACGTTCGGGATCATCGAGATCGTCGCCGGCCGCGAGCTCGAGGCCCACACCCACGGCGCCGAGGACGACGCCTTTTACATCATCGAGGGCGAGCTGACCTTCTCGTTCGGCGGCCGCGAGGTGGCGGCCCCGTCCGGCACCTTCGTGCTCGTGCCGCCCGGCGTCGAGCACGGCTTCCGGAACGACGGCGACGGGCCGGTGCGGATGTTCAACATCCATGCGCCGGCCGGCTTCGACCGCCGCATCGGGCTCGTGGACTGATGCCGGTTCGGCTCGCCGCCGCTCGAGCTCATCACGAGGCGGCCGGTGCCGGGGCCGAGTCCGCGATCAGCTGCTTGAGCTTGCGCCGCGGGGCCTCGAGGTCGACGCGCTGCAGCACCTCGTCGGCCAGCTGCAGGTAGTCCACGCCGAGGTCGGCCCGGTGGTCGAGGATCGAGCGAGCCCGCTCGGCGGACTCCGCGTAGGCGATCGAGGACCGGATCACGGTGTCGAAGACCTTGTCGCCGAAGTGCTGCTTGAGCGACTGGAACGCCTCGCGCGAGTGGACCGTCCGCATGTCGGCGATGTTGAGCACCACGCCGAGCCACTCGAGGTCGTCGTTGTAGTACTCCTTCGCCTGCCCGACGACCTCCAGCGCGCCCTCGACGCCCTGCAGCGCGAAGTACTGCGCCTCGGAGGAGATGAGCGCCCAGTCGGCGGCGACCAGGCCGTTGACCGTCAGCAGGCCGAGCGCCGGCGGGCAGTCGATCAGGATCACGTCGTGCGTCTTGCGCGCGTCCTTGAGCGCCTTGCGCAGGACGAGCTCGCGGCCCATCTTGCCCGACAGCGACCGCTCGATCTCGGCGAGGATCGGCGTCGCCGGGATGATGCCGTCGTGGATCGCGGCCTTCGCCTTGGCCTCACCCGACAGCACGTCGGCCACGGTGGGCGACGCGTCGGGCGGGACGTCGAAGTAGTCGGAGAGGTTGCCCTGCGGATCGAGGTCGATCGCCAGCACGTCCAGCCCGATGCGGCGGAACACGTCGGTCAGCGTGCGGACGGTGGTGGTCTTCCCGGTGCCGCCCTTGAGCGAGAGCACCGCGATCGAGATCGCCATGGCGCGCCAGACTACCGGCCGCGCCCGACGCGGGCGCGGCCCAGCGAACGACTCAGTCGGCCAGCGATGCCGGCGATGCCGCGACCGGTTGCCCGACCGTGGCGGTGTCCAGGAAGTACAGCGTGTGGCGGCCGACGACGATCTGGTCGCCGTCCTTCAGCGGGCTCCACTCCACCCGGCGCCCGTTGACGTAGACGCCGTTCAGCGACCGGTCGTCGAGCACGCGCGTGCCGTCGGCCTGATGGACGATCAGGGCATGGCGGCGCGACACCGTCGCGTCGTCGAAGCGGACGTCGGCGGCCAGCGAGCGGCCGATCCGGGTCCACTCGCGCTGGACGGGCACGACCGAGTTGCGGCCGCTGTCCTCAAAGGCCAGGTATTTGCCCGGCACGGTCAGTTTTTCGCGGGCCTCGGACACCCACGTGGGGGTGCCCTCATCCGTTGGCGTCGGTTCGGCCGAAACCGGCATGCCACTCCCCTGGAGGGGCAGCGTCCCCGTGCTATCAAGGTCGCTCGGCGGCGTTCGTGGGTCCATCAGCTTCTCCTTTGGCGCGCGGGACGCGCCGTCCTCGCAAACCCCGTCTCTCCGCCACCAGCATAGGGGCTGCGTCAACCGGCAGCGGCGCCGCTCATCCCCCTGCCGGACGCCGCGGAAGGATTTTGTACCCCCACGGCGAAAGTCCATAAACCATGCCGACCGTCTCGCTGCCACACACCGCACGGGGACTCCGTCGCACGCGCGTGGATTCGCAGGCGATCGAGCGCTCGCTCGTCCGATCGAGCGTCGGAGCCCTGACCAGCGGCCGCGAAAAATGCCACCACTGCCACCGCACGCCGCTCGTCGGCGAGATCGTCCACGTGTACGGATCGGGTAGCCGGCACGGCGAGGAGATCGTCTGCGAGCTGTGCCGGCCGCTGCGGACGGCGGCGCCCGAGCGCTCGGTCCTCGTGCGCTCGCCCGAGCAGGCGGGCTCGGTTCGCTCGGTGCCGCTGCGCCCGTAGGACCGTATGATCCGGTCCGCCTTGGACCCGGTCACCGTCTCAGTGCACATCGACACGCCGCGCGAGGTGGTCTTCGACTACCTGGCCGACATCGCCAACCACAGCGAGTTCATGGACCACTTCCTCAAGGACTGGCGGCTCACGCGCGTCGAGTCCTACGGGACGGGGGCCGGCGCGCGCTTCAAGTCCGACGCGCCGCTCGACCGCTTCGGCTGGGGCGAGATGAACTTCCTCGAGGTCGAGTTCCCGCGCAAGATCGTCGGGGTCGGCCGCGGCGGGAAGTTCAACCGCATCGAGACCTACTGCGAGTGGACCCTCGAGTCCGCGGGCGAGGACGCCACCAAGGTGGAGCTGCTGTGGGAGACCGACCCGCCGCTGCCCTCGGACCGGCTGATCGAGACGATCTCGCGGCGCAAGCGCTGGTTCCGCCGCGGCGCCCGGAAGGCGCTCAAGCGGCTGCGGTCGATCATGGAAGAGGACCGCCAGCGCGGGGCGCGCGCGACCGTGGCCGGGCTGTAGGCTTCCTCGCCGCCCATGATGAGCCGCAGAGCCGCCCGCACCGCCATCGTCGTCGTCGTCGCCGCCGCCGCATCGCTCGTCGCGTCGGGCTGCGGCAACAAGCAGGCGATCGTCACCTCGGCCACGACCGAGGGCGTCTGGATCGACGCCGGGCCGCTGGAATACCACATCCAGGCCTCGCGGCTGCTCGAGCCGGGGGAGATCCCCGACTACGCCTACCTCAAGGGCCTGCCGCCGGGGTCGACCCAGCCCACCGGCAAGGAGGTCTGGTTCGGGGTGTTCCTGCGGATCGAGAACAACTCGAAGCGGTCGGCGCCGACGGCCAAGCAGTTCGAGATCACCGACACCCAGGGCACGACGTTCTCGCCCTACGCGATCAACACGAGCATCAACCCGTTCGCGTACCAGCCGACCGTGCTGCAGCCGGGCAAGGTCGTCCCCGTCCCGGACTCGCCGCAGGACTTCGACTCCGTCTCGGGCGCGCTGCTGCTGTTCAAGATCCCGCTCGCCAACTACCAGAATCGTCCGCTGGAGTTCAAGGTGCACTCGGCCGACGGATCGCCGCCGGCGGAAGCCTCGGTCGACTTGGACGTCTAGCGGCCCGGTTCGTTCATTCGGGTGTACCGAGAGGGATGCCGGGTCGTGTCTGCCGGTGCATGGTGCCCGTTGTCGTACTGGTGGTCCGGCTGCGGGCGCCGGGGGCCGGCAGACGCGGGCCGGCGCCGTCCGAGTGCACGCGAATTACTGAATCGGGGCGCTAACGGCCGAGGGCGGCTTGCAGGACGGTCTTGGCC
>JAXDHL010000338.1:0-4255 GCA_034664525.1 Solirubrobacteraceae bacterium | reverse complement strand
GACGTGGGCCGCGCCTCCACCACCGTGGCCGTCATCGCCGCCGGCGCTCCCCGCCTGTCGACGAGCCCGCTCACGACAGCGGGGATCGTCCTCGGCCTGCGCATGCCCGAGGCCCACCACATCCCGTCCCCGCCCGGCACCCGCCGGCTGGCGGAGGCGGTCGCGCGGGCGGGTTGGGTCGAGCGCGTGTCGGTGGTCCTCGTCGGCGCCGCCGGCCGTGACGCAGCGGCGCCGGCCGGGATGGCGGCCGAGGCGATGTGGCCGATCGACGGCGAGGTCGCGGCGGCTGTCGGTGCGGTGTCGGCCCCGGTCGCCGGGACCGCCGAGCGCCTCTGCCGCAACCGCCACGGCGAGCGCGCCCAGGCGCGCGAGGAAGCGCGACGGGCGGCCTTCGACCGCGTGGTCGCTTCCGGCGCGGACCCCGGCACCGTGGAGCTGGCCGAGATCGACGAGGTCCCGCTCACCTACCTGAACGATCCCGGCCTCCGGATCCGGGTCCGGGCGCTCGGCCGCACCGCCTGACGCGCTCACGCCGACAGGCGCGCGGTCAGCCCGGACGTACGGCACTGACGACGCCGCGGTCGTTCATTCCTCGAGTTGTACGCCTTCAAACCCTCCGGTCAAGTGCTCGTTCAGCTACCCACAGGTGACCGGTCCTCTTGTGCATCCGGGCCAATTCCGCAGCCGCGATTCGGCGCCCCCGCCAAGAACCCCCGCCGCGCGTCCGGGATGGTCCGTCGCCGCAACACGCCATCGACCACGCTCGAGGGGTGGGTACCGATCATGCTGCAAGACGGACCGCTCACAGCCGGATGCCAGTGCAAGGGACCGTCGCTCCGCGACGCGCGGCAGGCCTCGGAGGCTGACCTCGTGCTTGCCGCGCTCGCGGACGAGCCGGGGGCCTGCGAGGCGCTGATCAGCACGTTCACGCCGCTGATCGGCAGCATCGCCCGCACGTACCGGGGATCGACCGTCGTCCAGCATCGCGAGCTCATGCAGGAGGGCGTCGTAGGGCTCCTGCGTGCGCTCCGGCGCTACCAGCCGGAGCTCGGCACGCCGTTCTGGGCCTACGCGTCGTGGTGGGTGCGCCAGGCGATGCAGCGCCTGCTGTCCGAGCTCGGCCGCCCGATGGTGCTGTCCGACCGCGCGTTGCGCCAGGTCGCGCAGCTGAAGGCCACGGAGCGCCGGGAGCTCCAGCGCCAGGGCCGCCAGCCGAACCCCGAGGCGCTGTCGCAGGCGACCGGCGTGCCGCGCGTGCAGGTCGACCGCCTGATGGCGGCCCAGCGCGCCGCGCTCGGGCTCGACGAGCCGCTGCGCCACGACAGCCACGGCAGTGGCGCCACGATCGGCGACCTGGTCGCCGACCCGACCGCGCAGGACGCCTTCGACGGCATCTCAGACCGGATGGAGGTCGAGCGCCTGCCGGAGCTGCTCCGCGTGCTTGCCGAGCGCGAGCGGTCGGTGGTCGCGCAGCGCTTCGGGCTCGGCGGGTGCCGCGCCAGCACGCTGCGGGAGGTGGGCGACCGGCTCGGCGTCAGCGCCGAGCGCGTGCGCCAGATCGAGGCAGCCGCCCTCGGCAAGCTGCGAGCTGCGAGCGAGGCCATGCCGGCCCATCCTTGACGCCCGTATGCCGGTGGCCTATCGGCGGGCGAAGTGACCGGCTCGACCGCATCGCGCACCGAGACGCCGGATCTGTACGGGGCGTATCCGCGCCTGACCGACGCGCAGATCGCGAGGCTCGAGGAAGGCGGCGTCCGGCGCCGGGTCGAGGCCGGAGACGTGCTCTATCGCCAGGGCGACGACAGCTGTGACTTCTTCGTCATCCTGGAAGGGCTCGTCGCGGTCGTCGAGGACTACGGCGAGGACGACGAGCAGCCGATCGGCATCCATGGGCCCGGCCGCTTCCTCGGCGAGCTCGGGCTGCTGACCGGCCAGGCGGTGCTCCTGACCGCCGTCGTCCGCCAGAGCGGCGCAGTGCTGGACGTCCCGGTCCCCCGGCTGCAGGAGATCGTCGTCCAGGACCCCACGCTCGGCGATGAGATCCTGCGGGTGCTGCTGATCCGCCGCTCGATCCTGATCGGGCTCGGGTCCGGCCTGCGGCTCGTCGGCTCGCGCTTCTCGCCGGACACCCGGCGGCTGCGCGAGTTCGCCGCGCGCAACCGGATCCCGCACCGCCTGATCGACGTCGAGGAGGACGAGTCGGCGGAGATGCTGCTGCGCCGGCTCGGCGTCGCGCCGCAGGAGACTCCGGTCGTGATCGTGCGCGGCGAGAAGGTCCTGCGCAATCCGAGCAACGCCGAGCTCGCCGAGGTCCTCGGGCTGCGACGGTCGTCGCTGCCCAACGGGGTGGCGGACCTGATCGTCGTCGGCGCCGGGCCCGCCGGGCTCGCCGCGGCCGTCTACGGCGCCTCCGAGGGCCTCAAGACGATCGTGATCGACGGCGTGGCGACCGGCGGCCAGGCGGCGACCTCGTCGCGGATCGAGAACTACCTCGGCTTCCCCAGCGGCATCTCCGGGGCCGAGCTCGCCGAGCGCGCTGTCCTGCAGGCCGAGAAGTTCGGCGCCGAGCTGACGGTGCCGGCCGAGGCCGAGCACATCGAGCACAGCGCGGGCTGCCACGAGATCGGCATCGCGGATGCCGACACGGTGCGGGCTCGCGTCGTCGTCATCGCCTCCGGCGTCCGCTATAGGCGGCTCGACCTCCCGCGGCTGGCGGACTTCGAAGGCGTCAGCATCTACTACGCCGCGACGCTGATGGAGGCCCAGCAGTGCCACGGCGACCCGATCGTCATCGTCGGCGGCGGCAACTCCGCGGGCCAGGCCGCCATGTTCCTCTCGCGCCACGTTCCGCAGATCACGCTCGTGGCCACCGAAGAGCGCCTGGACGAGCACATGAGCCGCTACCTGGTGGACCGCATCTCGCGGGCCGACACCATCGAGGTGCTCCTGCACGCCGAGGTCGAGGGACTGCTCGGCGAGCGGACCCTGGACGCGGTCGTCATCCGCGACAACCGCACCGGGGAGCGCCACACGGTCGCGGCGCGCGCGATGTTCATCTTCATCGGCGCGCGCCCGCACACCCAGTGGCTCGGCGGCCGGGTCGCGCTCGACGACCACGGCTTCGTCCTCACGGGCCCGGCCACCGGCGAGCAGCGCCTGCTGCTCGAGACGAGCGAGTCGGGCGTGTTCGCGGCCGGCGACGTGCGCAGCGGGACGCCCAAGCGCGTCGCCACCGCCGTGGGCGACGGCGCGCTGGCCGTCCGCCTTGCGCACGAGTTCCTGGCACAGCATCGCGCTTGAGGCCCCGCCGGGGCGGCCTAATCCCCTCGGTGGCACCGCGCAATCGCAGCGAAGGGAGCAGTGATGGCCAAGGCCGTCGGAATCGATCTGGGCACGACCAACTCCGTAGTGGCCGCCACGATGGAGCGTGGTGACGTCGAGGTGATCCCGAACGCCGAGGGCGGGCGGACCACCCCGTCGGTGGTCGCGTTCACCGAGGACGGCGAGCGGTTGGTCGGCCAGGTGGCGCGCCGCCAGGCGATCCTGAACCCACAGGCGACGCTCTACTCCGTCAAGCGCTTCATCGGGCGCAAGTGGGGCGAGGTCGACGAGGAGGCCAAGATCGTCTCCTACAAGGTCGTCAAGGGCCCGAACGACGCCGTGCGCTTCGAGGTGCGGGGCAAGCAGCACTCGCCGGAGGAGATCTCCGCCCTGATCCTGCGCAAGCTCGCCGACGACGCAGCGCGCACGCTCGGCGAGAAGGTCACCGAGGCCGTGATCACGGTGCCGGCGTACTTCAACGACGCCCAGCGCCAGGCGACCAAGGACGCCGGCCGGATCGCCGGCCTCGAGGTGCTGCGCATCATCAACGAGCCGACCGCGGCCGCGCTCGCCTACGGGATGGACAAGAAGGGCTCGGAGACCGTGCTGGTCTACGACCTGGGCGGCGGCACGTTCGACGTGTCGCTGCTAGACGTCGGCGACGGCGTGGTCGAGGTCCGCTCCACCAGCGGTGACGGTCACCTCGGTGGCGACGACTTCGACAAGCGGATCGTCGACTTCCTCGCAGACGAGTTCAAGCGCGACCAGGGCATCGACCTGCGCGAGGACCCGCAGGCGCTGCAGCGCCTCTACGAGGCGGCGGAGCGCGCGAAGATCGAGCTGTCGACCGCGACGACCACCCAGGTCAACCTGCCGTTCATCACGGCCGGCGCCTCCGGTCCGAAGCATCTCAACGTGTCGCTCGCGCGCGCCA
>JAXDHL010000337.1:0-3764 GCA_034664525.1 Solirubrobacteraceae bacterium | reverse complement strand
ATCGAGGGCACGACGCTGCCCGGCGTCGAGCTGTTGAGGAAAGGCTAGGCACACGGATGGCACGCACGCCCTTCATCGCCGGCAACTGGAAGATGCACAAGACGGTGTCCGAGGCCGAGGAGTTCATTCAGGCCTTCCTGCCGCGCGTGTACAGCGCCGACGGCATCGACCTCGCGATCTGCGTCCCGTACACGGACCTGCAGGCGATGGTGGACTCCACGCGCGGCTCACGCGTGGAGGTCTTCGCCCAGAACATGCACGAGGCGCCGGAGGGCGCGTACACGGGCGAGATCTCGGCGCCGATGCTGACCGAGATCGACGTCCACGGCGTCGTCCTCGGCCACTCCGAGCGGCGCCAGTACTACAACGAGACCGACAAGGCCCTGTCGCACAAGATGGTGACCGCATTCGAGGCCGGCCTGAAGCCGATCCTCTGCGTCGGCGAGACCGAGGAGGAACGCGAGCGCGGCGACACCGAGCGCAAGCTGCGCCATCAGGTGCAGGAGGGCCTCGAGCGCCTGACCCCAGGCCAGATCGCCGACGTGACCGTCGCGTACGAGCCGATCTGGGCGATCGGCACCGGCAAGGTCGCCACGCCCGAGCAGGCGCAGGACGCGATCGCCTTCGTGCGTGCGCTCATCGGGGACAGGGCGCCCGACGCCGCGCCGCTTGCGCGCGTCCTCTACGGCGGATCGGTGAGCCCGGACAACGCGCCCGAGCTGCTGGCGCTGCCCGACGTCGACGGCGCGCTCGTCGGCGGAGCCTCGCTGGATCCGGAGGGCTTCGCGCGGATCGTGGACGCGGCGGCGGCGCTCGCGGCTGCCGGCGATTCGTAAGGCACGCGCCATCCGCGCCCCGGCGAGCAACGGCGCGCAGTCGTGACCCCCGATCCCACCTCGGTCTGCCTCGTCGTCCTCGATGGCTGGGGTCTCGCGCCCGACGGTCCCGGCAACGCCGTCTCGCTTGCCCGCACGCCCGTCTTCGACGCGCTCTGGGAGCGCTACCCGCACACGACGCTGACGGCGTGCGGCAGGGCGGTCGGCCTGCCCGACGGCCAGATGGGCAACTCCGAGGTCGGGCACCTCAACCTCGGCGCGGGCGCCGTCGTCATGCAGGACCTGACGCTGATCGACGAGGCCGCCAAGCGGCCGGCGTTCGGCGGCAACGAGGTGCTGCTCGCGGCGATGCAGGGCGCGCCCCGCGTCCACCTCATGGGGCTCGTGTCCGACGGCGGCGTGCACTCGAGCATCGAGCACGTGCGCACGCTCCTGCAGACGGCGGCGCACGCGGGCGTCGAGGATCTCGTGATCCACGCCTTCACCGACGGGCGCGACACGCTGCCGACCGACGGCGCGCGGTTCCTCGAGACCGTCGAGGGCTGGTGCGCGGCGGCCGGCACGGGACGCGTCGCGAGCGTCGTCGGGCGCTACTTCGCGATGGACCGCGACAACCGCTGGGAGCGCGTGCAGGCCGCCTACGACCTGCTCGCCCACGGGCAGGCCGAGCACGCGGCCGCGACCGCCGCCGAAGCCGTGCGCGCCGCCTACGCCCGCGGCGAGACCGACGAGTTCGTCGCGCCGACGCGGGTGGGGGAGGAGGGCACGATCCGCCCCGGCGACTCCGTCATCACGCTGAACTTCCGCCCCGACCGGATGCGCGAGCTGAGCTGCGCCCTGGCGGCGCCGGAGTGCCCGGAGGTCGATCGCCACGGCGCGGGGCCGGTCGCGCGCTACACGACCCTCACCGACTACGGCGGCATGGTGCGCGACCATCCGATCGCGTTCGTCGCCGTGCGCCCCGAGGTGACGCTGCCGCGCGTCATCAGCGGGCTCGGCGGCCGCCAGCTGCATGTCGCGGAGACCGAGAAGTACCCGCACGTGACGTACTTCTTCGGCGGCGGCGAGGAGCGCCCCGAGGAGGGCGAGCGGCGCGAGCTCGTGCCGTCCCCGCGCGACGTGCCGACGTACGACCACAAGCCGCAGATGAGCGCCCCCGAGGCGGCCGAGGCGTTCGTGCGCGCCTGGGGGGAGGAGGACTTCCGCTTCGCGATCATCAACTTCGCCAACCCCGACATGGTCGGCCACACCGGCGTCATCCCGGCCGCCGTCACGGCGGTGGAGACGGTCGACGCCTGCCTCGGGCGCATCGTCGACGCCGTCCACGCGACCGGCGGCGTCTGCATCGTCACCGCCGACCACGGCAACGCCGACCACATGCTCGAGCCCGACGGCTCGCCGAACACCGCCCACTCGCTGAACCCGGTGCCGTTCGTCGTCACGGTGGAGGGCGCGCGGCTGGATCCCGAGGGCGGGATCCTCGCGGACGTCGCGCCGACGGCGCTCGAGCTGCTCGGCATCGACCAGCCCCCGGAGATGACCGGCAGGTCGCTGCTGACCGCCGCGTGATCGCGCTCGCCGCGGGCGGGCTCTACGCCGCGCTGGCGAAGACCGCGCTCGCCGCGGACGCGGTCTCCGCGGGCGGGGCGCCGCAGTCGGCGACCGTCTTGCGCTTCGCGCTCGCCGCGGGTGGGCTCTGACGGCGTCGGGGCGCTACGGCTGGCGCACGAGCGGACGGATCGGCTCGAAGGCCAGCGTGTCGGTCAGCCGCAGCACGCACGGCCGGGCCTCGCTGTCGCCGCACGGCAGGTCGAAGCCGGGCGCCGTCGCCTCGTAGGCGCGCCGGCCGTCCTCGTCCATGGCGAAGCCGCCGAGCACCGTCGAGCCGCCGGCGTGGACGTACGTCCTGCGCGCGGGGTCGTAGCCGTAGGCGCCGCCGCGGCCGCCGACGCAGCCCGACGGATCGCCGAAGCACGCCTTGTAGAAGAAGAGCCTGCCCTTCGCCCAGGACGGGCCGACCCAGGTCTGGCCGGCCTCGCCGATCGTGAGGCGCGCGACGAGCCGCTGCGGGCCGCCCTTGATCGACTCGGTCCGCACCTCGGTCGTGCCCTGCCCGCCCGCCTGCTGGAGGGCGTAGGTGTCGATGAGCGCGAGCTGGGTGCCGTGCAGTTCGAGCGCGTCGACGGACGGGTTCTGCGGGCGCTCGCAGCGCACGGGCTTGCCCGTGAAGGGCCGGTAGCACTCGCGCCTCGGCGCGCCGGGCAGGACCCTGCGGCCGTCGCCCAGGGCGCTCGTCATGACGGTCGCCTTGCCGCGCACCCAGGCGACCCGGCTGCCCCAGACGGTCGGATGCGAGGCGCCGGAGCTGCCGGGGACGGTTCGCGCGGCGCTGCCGTCGATCCGCGACACGACGACCCGGCAGGCGTCGGTGCAGCGGACGTACGCGAGCACCGGGGCGCCGCCGGCGCCCGGTCCGACGTCGACCTCGATCGCGCCCTTGGCGGCCGGGATCGAGGGGCGCGCCACCTGCCCGTTGCTGCGGACCGTGACGTGCCACTGCTTGTCGGCGGGGTCGAGGTCGCTCCACGCCTGGACGCCGCCGAAGGCGCGGACGGCGGTCTCGCCATGGAGCGGGGCGACGGTCGTCGGGGCCGCGGCGGCGGGAGCGGCGGCGGCTGCGACGACGGCGGAGGTCGCCAGGAAGGCGATGAGCGGTTTCATGGCCCGGTAACGGCGCCGGGCGGGCCGTGGTTGCGTTCAGGCGCCGTTGGATCGGCCGTGGCCGTTGTGCCGGTGGTCCCCGAAGCCCTGCTGCAACCGCTCGCCGGCGCTCGCGCCCGGCTTGGCCTCGGGCACCTTCACGCCCCACCCGTCGAAGCGGCAGGCGCCGTTCTTGGCGCCCAGCGTGACCATGAACGTCACCCAGTC
>JAXDHL010000336.1:0-3982 GCA_034664525.1 Solirubrobacteraceae bacterium | reverse complement strand
GCGCCCGGCCGCCTTGGCGGCGGCCAGCGCCTCCAGGCAGCGCGCGAGCAGCAGCTCGGCGGGCTCGTCGCCGTCCCACAGCGCCACGCCGGCCGACGCGGTCTGGTTGCGCGGCGTGCGCTCGCGGACGCGCTCGACGACGTCGATCGCCTCCCCGAGCATGCAGCCCGGCAGCAGCGCCCCGAACTCCCCGCCGTCGAACCGGCCGAGGAAGTCAACGTCGCGCAGGGTGGACGCCCAGGACGCCCCGACCTCCTTGAGCAGCCGGTCGCCCTCGCGCTCGCCGCGCAGCATGTTGAACGCGCCGAGGTGGTCGAGGTCGAGCACGGCCAGGCAGACCGGCGCCTGCGAGCGGCGGGCGCGGGCAAGCTCGCGCGGGACCTCGGCCTCGAACAGGCGGCGGGTCGCCAGACCGGTCAGCGGATCCGACAGCGCCAGCTCGCCGAGGCGCTCGCGCAACCCGGCGTGCTCGATCGCCGCCGCGGCCTGCGAGGCGACGAGCCGCAGCACGGCGTTCAGCGAGTCCGACGGGGCGGTGACCGGCTCGCGCCAGATCACGATCATCACGCCGGCCACCATGCCCTCGCGCACGACGGGCTCGAACAGCGCGGACCGCGCGTCCGTCGCATCGACCAGCGGCTTGGCCAGCGCGGGGTGGTCGCGCGCGTCGGCGACGAAGTAGCTGTCGAGCGAGGAGAACGCCCGCTGCGCGCCGCGCGGCTGGTCCTCGCGCGCCTGGATGGTCACGGGCGCCATCTCGACCCCGTGCATCGCGGTCGAGACCAGCTCTCGGCCGGACGGCTCGAGCAGGAAGGCGACCGGGGCGCCGGCCGCCTCGCAGGCGGCCTCGAGCACGGCGTGCTTGGGATCGCCGTCGCCGGCCAGCGCCCGCGCGGCGCGGCTGACCGCGGCCATGCCGCGCGCCTGCGAGCGCAGCGAGTCGTTGAGGCGGCGCAGGTCGCGCTCGTTGGTCTCGCGCTCGAGCTCGTAGGCGAGCACGCGCGCGAGCATCCCGAACAGCTGCTCGTGGTCGGGGCGGAAGCGGCCGCCCTCGCGCGACAGCGCGGCGAGCGACCCGACCCGCGACCCGTCGGAGAGCTCGAGCGGCACGCCCAGATACGCGCCGGCGCCGAACCGCGCCTGCGCGGCGACGCGCCCGTACACCGGGTCCGTCGGCACGTCGTTGCAGCGCCGCGGTGCACGGTCGTCGGCCATGTGCACACAGAATGAGTCCGACAGCGGCAGCGCGAGGTTCGACCGCAGCCCGAACTCGCCGCCGTTGCGCGTGTCCACGATGCGGTGGATCTCGTGCGAGCGATCCAGGTGGGCCAGGAAGACCGCGACGCCGGGGACCTGCTGCTCGAGCAGGTCGAGCACGCTGCGCGTGGCGTCGGCGAACGACCGATACGACGCCGACGAGGCCTTGGCCGCCGCGCTCATGGCTCCGGACTCCATCTCCGACATCATCGGCCATGGCGTCCGCCCGCTGAAGCGCCGTCTCTGCCAGCATCCCGTCGATGCGCCTGGCCACCTTCATCGACCCCTCGAGCGGCGCGGCCCGGGCGGCCGAGGTCCGCGGCGACCTCGTCGTGGCCTTCGAGTCCGGCACCGTGCTCGATCGCCTCGCGGACGGCGACCTCGCCGCCGCCGGCGGCGCGTCGTTCCCGATCGCCGATGTCGACCTGCTGGCGCCGGTCCCGCGCCCGCGCGCCATCTTCGGGATCGGCCTCAACTATGCCGCGCACGCACGGGAGACCGGGCAGCCGCTGCCCGAGTACCCGATCGTGTTCATGAAGCTGCCGAGCTCGAGCGTGCCGCCGGCCGGCCCCGTCCGCTGCCCGGCGGTCGTCCGGCGACTCGACTACGAGGGCGAGCTCGTGGTCGTCATGGGCGCCGGCGGCCGGATCGCCGGCTACGCGGTCGCCGACGACGTGAGCGCGCGCGATCTGCAGCGCCGCGAGCCGCAGTGGACGCGCGCGAAGGGCTTCGACACGAGCTGCCCGTGGGGGCCGTGGATCACCACCGCCGACGACGTCGCCGACCCGCAGGCGCTGCATCTGACCACGCACGTCAACGGCGAGCGGCGCCAGGACTCCTCGACCTCCGACCTCGTGTTCGGCCCGCAGGCGATCGTCGACTTCATCTCGGAGACCTGCACGCTCGAGCCGGGCGACCTCATCCTCACGGGGACGCCGAGCGGCGTCGGCCAGGCGTTGGACCCGCCGCGGTTCCTCGCCGACGGCGACGTGGTCCGGGTCGAGATCGAGGGCCTCGGGGTCATCGAGCACCGCGTACAGGCAGCTTGAGCCGCTCGCGAAGCGCGAGCGCGTTGGCCGGCGCGAATGCCTCCCAGTCGTTGTTGAAGTAGGCGAAGACGTCGAGCTCGGCGCGCGCGAACGCGTCGATGCGACCCGCCCACTCGTCCAGCTCGGTGGCCGAGTAGTTGCCGCGCCGGCCGCGCTGCCCGTAGTGGAAGCGCAGGAACGTGAAGTCGGCGGTGACCACGTCGTTCGGGAACTCGTGGCCGGCGCGGTGCGCGTTCACGAATGCGACGTTGTGCTCGCGCAGCAGCGCGTACACGGCCGGGTCGAACCACGTGTGGTGGCGCAGCTCGAACGCGTGCCGGCCGGGCGGGAGGTGGTCCAGCGCGTAGGCGAGGCGCTCGTCGTCGCGGTGGAAGGACTCCGGCAGCTGCCACAGGACCGGCCCGAGCCGGCCCGCGTCGATGAGCGGCTGCAGCGGCTCGTACAGCCGTTGGACCCCGCGGTCCATGTCCATGAGCCGCTTCATGTGGGTCAGGTAGCGGCTCGACTTGACCGTGAAGACGAACTCCGGCGGCGTCTGCTCGACCCAGCGCGCGACCGCCTCGCGCTTGGCCAGCCGGTAGAAGGTCGAGTTCACCTCGACGGTGTCGAAGACCTTCGCGTAGTGCTCCAGCCAGCGCGATGCGGGCAGGCCGGGCGGATAGAACGTGCCTCGCCAGTCGCGGTAGTTCCAGCCGCTGCAGCCGATGTGGACCGCCACGCCGAGCGGTCTACCCGGAAACCGGCGCTAGTTGTAGTTCCTAGGAAGGTTGTTCATCCGGGCCTCCTTGGAGGCTGGTGGTTCTCGAGGCCATCAGCACCAAGGAGGGACCCGGATGAAGTTGCACGCTAACGCGCGGACCTGTCCGAAAAGTCGTCAAGAGATGGTGAGTCGTTTTCTGGCTGGCAGGCCCAGAGAGATCCTTGCCGCCGAGTTCGCTGTCTCGACGCGGACGGTCAGCAAGTGGGTCGCGCGCTACCGCGCCGAGGGCGAGCTCGGGCTGTTGGATCGCAGCTCGACACCGCACCGGGTGCAGCGGACCGATCCGGGCCGCGTGGAGGCGATCCGCGCGTTGCGGCGGTTGCGGTTCACCGGGCCGGAGATCGCCGAGGTGCTCGACCTGCCGGTCTCGACGACGTCGGCCGTGCTCAAGCGGTCAGGGATGGGCCGTCTGGGGCGGCTCGGGCTGGAGCCCGCCCAGCGCTATGAACGCGCCCGGCCGGGCGAGTTGATCCACATCGACGTCAAAAAGCTCGGGCGCATCCAGGGCGGCGCCGGCAAACGCATCACCGGCGGGCGCAGCCATTACCAGCCGACGTTCACCGACCTCGAGGGCAAGCGCCGCACCACGGTCGGCTGGGAATACGTGCACGTCTGCGTCGACGACGCCCCCCGCCTGGCCTACGCCGAAGTCCTGCCCGACGAGAAAGGCGTCACCGCCGTCGCGTTCCTGCGCCGCGCGATCGACTGGTTCGCCCGCCACCGCGTCCACGTCGAGCGCGTCTTGACCGACAACGGGTCGGCCTACCGATCCGCCGTTCACGCGCTCGCCTGCCGCGCCCTCGGCATCCGGCACCTCCGCACCCGGCCACGCCGGCCGCAGACCAACGGCAAGGCCGAACGCTTCATCCGCACCATGCTGGGCGGCTGGGCCTACAGCGGCGCGACCTACGGCTCA
>JAXDHL010000335.1:0-2958 GCA_034664525.1 Solirubrobacteraceae bacterium | reverse complement strand
CGTTCGCGTTCATCGTCCTGATCGCGCTGATCGCGTTCATCGTCCCGGTGTTCGTCGGGGTCTTCAAGGACTTCGGCGGCGACCTGCCGGCGATCACGAAGTTCACGGTCGCGCTGTCGCACTTCGTGACGCACCAGTGGTATCTCCTCATCGGCGGCATGGTGGGCTCGGTCGTCGGTTTCAAGAAGTGGAAGTCCTCGGAGTGGGGGCGCCCGCAGTGGGACGCGTTCCGCCTGAAGATCCCGGTCAAGATCGGCGAGACCGTCCAGAAGATCGTTCTCGCGCGTTGGTCGCGCACGTTCTCGGCGCTGTATTCCGCCGGCGTGCCGATCCTTACGGCGATCGAGGTCACGGGGCAGACGGCCGGCAACGCTGTGATTGAGAAGGCCATGCACGATGTCATCGAGTCAGTGAAGGCCGGCGGGCAGATCGCCGCCCCTTTGCGCGAGGCCGCGATCTTCCCGCCGATGGTCGCCTCCATGATCGCCGTGGGCGAGGAGACGGGCGGTCTGGACGCCATGCTCAGCAAGGTCGCCGACTTCTACGAGGACGAGGTGGCCGCCGCCGTCAAGGCCATGACCTCGATCCTCGAGCCGGTGATGATCGTGCTCGTCGGCTGCATCGTCGGCTTCGTCGTCATCGCGATGTACATGCCGATGTTCAAGGTCTACGACTCGATCAAGTAGGGGCGCGCGCTGCCCTCGTGCGAAAATCCAGGAAGCTGCATCAAGGAGGACCGCCTCGGCTGGGCGGTCTTCCTCGTTGAGGGGCCGGTGGGCTCTGGGGTGAGGACCTGCCGCCCGTGCCGCTGCTGGTCCCGGCTCATCGCGCGTACATGATGACTGCGACCCCGACCAAGCAGATGAGGGCGCCGACGATGTCCGCGCGGTCGGGCCGGAAGCCGTCGAAGGCCACACCCCATAGCAGCGAGCCGACGATGAAGACGCCGCCGTAGGCAGCGAGCACGCGACCAAACTCGTGGCTGGGCTGGAAGGCCGCGACGACGCCGTACGTGGTCAGCGCCATCGCGCCGAGCGCGACGAATGCCACCCCCCTGTGGTCTTTGATGCCGACCCAGACCAAGTAGGCGCCGCCGATCTCGGCGATGGCGGCGGCGACGAACAGCGCGATCGAGCGGGCGGTCACCCGGTCATCGTGTCAGCCGCCTCGGGCGACACCACGGAAGGCCGAAGCGCGCCAATCGCGGCTGCTAGCCGGGAACGGGGATGGTGGCCGCGACCAGGGTGCCGCTGTCGGCCGGGCTGTCGACCCGGAGTTCGCCGTCGACGCTGGCGAGCCGGTCGGCCAGCCCGATGAGGCCGCCGCCGCCGTCGGGCAGCGCACCTCCGACGCCGTCGTCTCGCACGTGAACCGCGAGCGTGCCGTGCTCGATCCGCGCCAGCACCTCGGCGTGTCCGGCGTGAGCGTGTTTGGCGACGTTGGTCAGCGCCTCGGCGACGACGAAGTAGGCCGTGGCCTCGACCGCGGCAGGCAGCCGCCCCACGGCCACGTCGACCTCGACCGGGACCGGCATCCGCGAAGCCAGCACGTCCACCCCCGCGCGAAGTCCGCCCCGGGTGAGTGCCACCGGCAGGATGCCGTGCGCAAGCTCCCGCAACTCGGCCATCGCTTGCTCGGCGTTGTCGAGTGCCTCGCTCATCAGGTCGGGGACGTCGTTCTCCCCGGTCCGCACGGCCTGCTGTGCCAGCTTGAGCGTGATGATCGTGTGGACCAGCCGCTGCTGCGCGCCGTCGTGCAGATCGCGGACCACGCGCCGGCGCTCCTCGTCGGTCGTCGCCACGATCCGCGCCCGCGAGGCCGCCAGCTCCGTCCGCGCTTCGGCGTTTGCGATCGCGGTCGCCACCAGCTCGGCGAAGGCGGCGAGATGTTGCTCGGTGTCGGCCGGCAGCGGGTGCTCGGTCGAGGCCAGGATCATCACCCCCCAGGCGCGGCCCTCGACGACGATCGGCGCCCCGACCGCCGAGCGGAGACCCCGCTCGTGAATGGCGACACCGAGCCGCCCGGAAACATCGCCATAGCTGTCGACTCGGGCCGACCGGCCGGTGTCGAAGACCACCGCGCTGACGGTCGTCCCCCCGAACGGCCACCGACTGCCGACGGGGAAGCCGTCAGCCAGACCCGCGGAGATCGCGACGGCCGTCATCGTCGCGCCGGGCTCGTAGCGAGCCAGGGCCGCGTGCTCGGCGGGAAACACCCGCCCGACCTCCTCGACGACCGCCGCGAACAGCTCCTCCGGCGACGTCCCGTGCGCGGCCAGCGTCGCGACACGCCGCAACGCCGCCTGCTCCTCGGCCAGCCGGGCCTGCTCGGCCGCGAGGCGCACCGACCGGCGCGCCTCACGCTGGGAGCGCGCGGCGAGCTCGCTGACCACCAGTGCCGCCACCAGGAACGCCGCAAGCACGGACCAGCGGTCCGGCGTGCCCGGATCCAAGGTGTACCGGGGAGGCAGGAAGAAGTAGGTGAACGCCGCCATGCTCGTCACCGATACCGCGCCCGCGGCAGCCGAGCCGTAGACGAGTGCGATCGGGAGCACTGCCAACAGGTAGAGCACGCCCAGGCCCAGGGCCGGGACACGCGGTTCCAGAAGCGCGATCACCGCGCTGACGGCCGCGACAAGCGCCGCGCTCGCGAGCACGGCGCTCAGCCAGCGACGAAGCGGCGATGTCACAGCATGATCATCCTCGCACCGGCGCTCGCTTGCACAACGTCCTCAGGGCCGCATGGCCGTCCCGAGGACGTGCGTGCCGACCGGCAGCGCGACCTTGGGGCCGACCCAGAGGCGCTCCTGTCGCCTGATGTCGAAGCCGGCCGCGGCAATCGCCGCGGGCGTGTCGCGGGCGGTGTGGCAGCCGCCGAACGCTCGCGGCCAGAACAGCCGGTCGACCGCGTGCTGGCCGCGGGCGATCTGGGGCTTGTGCGAGAGGACGTGCTCGAGGA
>JAXDHL010000334.1:0-3973 GCA_034664525.1 Solirubrobacteraceae bacterium | reverse complement strand
GGCCCAACGGCGCCGGCAAGACGACGCTGCTGCGCATCCTCGCCACGCTGCTGCGCCCGCACGCCGGCAGCGCGCGCGTGCTCGGCCGCGAGCTGCCGCGCGAGGGCTGGGCGGTCCGCGGGCGGCTGGGGCTGCTGGCCCACGACCCGCTGCTGTACCGGGACCTGACCGCGCGCGAGAACCTGCGCTATCACGCCCGGCTGCACGGCGTGGCGCTCGAGCGGGTGGAGACGCTGCTGCAGGCGGTGGGGATGCGCCTGCGCGCCGACGAGCCGGTGCGCATGCTGTCGCGCGGCATGACGCAGCGGATCGCGATCTGCCGGGCGGTCCTGCACGAGCCCGAGCTGCTGCTGCTCGACGAGCCGTACGCCAACCTCGACCCCGCCGCGGCGGAGCTGGTGGCCCCGCTGCTCTCCGGCGGCACCCGCGTGCTGATCTCCCACGACGTCGAGGCCGGCCTGGCCGAGGCCGACCGGGTGCTCGGCCTGCGCGGCGAGCGGGTGGCGATCGACGCGCCCGCCGCCGGCGTCACAGCGGCCGACATCCGGGGGCTCTACCGGTGAGGACCGCGGTCGCCGCACTCGTGCGCAAGGACCTGCGCGCCGAGCTGCGCAACCTCGAGGCCGTCCCGGCGATGACGCTGTTCGTCGTCTCCACGTTCGTGCTGTTCCACTTCGGCCTCAACCGCGACGCGCTGGCCGGCGACCTCGCCTCCGGCGTGCTGTGGGTGACGCTGCTGCTGGCCGCGGTGCTGGGCATGAACCGGCTGTTCGTGACCGAGCGCGAGCAGGGCGGCTTCGATGCGTTCCTGCTCGCCCCGGTGGACCGCACGGCGATGTTCGTGGCCAAGGCCGCCGTGCTGTTCGGCTTCCTCGTCGTGGTCGAGATCGTCGGCGTGCCGGCGTTCTCGGTGCTGCTGCTGGAGCCCGGTCTCGGACAGGCACTTCCGGGCATGGCGCTCGTGCTCGTGCTCGCCGACCTCGGCCTGGCCGTCATCGGCACGCTGGTGGGCGCGCTGGCGGTCCAGACCCGCGCCCGGGACCTGATCGTCCCGCTGCTGGCGCTGCCGCTGTGCGTGCCGCTGCTGATCGCGGCGGCGGAGGCGACCGCGCCGCTGCTGGCCGCAGGCGGCGCCGAGGCGCTTCCCGGGCGCTGGCTGGCGATCCTCGCGCTGTACGATGTGGTCTTCGGACTGCTCGCCTACGCAGTCTTCGACTTCCTCGTAGAGGACTGATCTCCCCGTCATGCCGGCCCGCGGCCTCAAGACTCTCGGAATCGCGTCAAGCGCCTTGATCGTCACGGCGTTCGCGCTCGTGTTCTTCTACGCGCCCAACGACGCCGACCAGGGCTTCATCCAGAAGATCTTCTACGTCCACGTGCCGCTGTCGATCGTGGCGCTGTGCGGCTTCGTCGCCGGGGGGATCTACGGGATCCGCTTCCTGCGCTCCGGCGACCGCCAGCTGGACCTCAAGTCCTACGTCGTCATCCACCAGTCGCTGATCCTGGCCGTCGGCGCGCTGATCACGGGGTCGATCTGGGCCCGCGCGGCCTGGGGGCACTGGTGGGTGTGGGACGAGCCGACGCTCGTGTCCTTCCTGATCGTCTTCCTGCTCTACGCGTGCTACCAGCCGCTGCGCTTCTCGATCGAGGACCCGGAGCGCCAGGCGCGCTACGCGGCGGTGTTCAGCATCGTCGGCGGCGCGTTCGTGCCGCTGAACTTCATGGCCGTGCGGATGGCGCAGTCGCTCGCGCACCCGCGCACGCTCAGCTCGACGGACAACCTGCCGGGCCCGATGGCGATCACGTTCGTGATGGCGATCATCGCCATGACGACGCTGTTCGTGACGCTGGTGAAGTTCGAGCTGGCGGCCAAGCAGACCCGCATGCAGCTGGGCCGCCTGAAGCGCCAGCTGTCCGGCGAGCCGGCCGGCCTCCCCCTGACCCAGCGGCGCTCGGCGGCGCCGCAGCGGCTGTGATGCCGGCGCTCCCGCTCGACGAGGCCGGCAAGTACGTCGCCGGCGCCTACCTGGTCTTCCTGGCGCTGATCCTCGTCTACGTGGCGATCATGGCGCTGCGGCTGTCGAACCTCGAGCGTGAGGTGCGCGAACTGGCCGAGTTGGCGGCCAAGCGCGACGTGGCGGCGCCCGAGGCCGACCGCGAGCCGGTGGCGAGCCTTCAAGGCGGGGCCCAATGAGCGAGCTGCTGCTGCTCGGGACCTCGTACAAGAGCTCGACGCTCGAGCTGCGCGAGCGACTGGCGCTGACCGACAGTGGCGCCGAGCGCTTCCTGTCCGAGCTCCGCGACCAGCCCGCGGTGCAGGAGGCGGTCGTCGTCTCCACGTGCAACCGCACCGAGCTCTACCTCGTCGCCGGGGACCCGGTGGAGGCCGAGACCGTGGTCGTCGGCAAGCTGGCCCGGCGCGCCGGCGTGCGCCCGACCGAGCTGCTCGAGGGCGTCTACTCGGCCCGCAACTGCGACGCCGCACGCCACCTCTACCGCGTCGTCTGCGGCCTGGAGTCGATGGTCGTCGGCGAGGCGGAGATCCAGGGCCAGGTCAAGCGCGCGTACGAGCTCGCGCTCGGCGAGCGCACCACCGGGCCGCTGACCAACAAGCTGTTCCGCGCCGCGATGGAGACCGGCAAGCGCGTGCGCACGGAGACCGGGATCGGCGCGGGCCGCCACTCGATCCCGTCCGTCGCGGTCGAGCTCGCGCAGGACGCGCTGGGCGACCTGCGCGACCGCCACACCCTGATCGTCGGCGCCGGCGAGACCGCGGAGCTGACCGCCGAGGCGCTGCACGCGTACGGCGTCGCGACCCTGTTCGTCGCTAACCGCCGCCGCGACCGGGCGGAGACGCTCGCGCAGCGCTTCGACGGCTCCACCGCAAGCTTCGACGAGCTGCCGGGCGAGCTGCTGCGGGCCGACATCGTCCTCTGCTCGACCGCGTCGTCGCACCCGCTGATCGAGGCCGAGGACCTCGCGGCCGTGATGGCCGAGCGCGGCGGCCGGCCGCTGCTGCTGATCGACCTGGCGGTCCCGCGCGACGTCGAGCCCGCCGCTGCCGAGATCCCGGGCGTCACGCTGGCGAACATCGACTCGATGCGCGCCGTGGTCGACCGCCACCGGATGGTCCGCCGCGCCGAGGCGCGCCGGGCCGAGGGCGTGGTCGAGGAGGAGATCCAGCGCTTCGCCGGCTGGCTCGGGTCGCTGGAGGTCATGCCGACGATCGCCGCGCTGCGCGGCCACGCCGACGCAATTGTCGGCGGCGTGGTGTCCGAGAATGCCGGACGGTTCGAGAGCGAGCGCGATCGCGAGCGCGCCGAGGCGATGGCGCGCGCCGTCGCCAAGCGGCTGCTGCACGAGCCGACGCAGCGCGTCCGCGCCGCCGACGAGCACCGGCACGCGCGCATGCACGTGCTGCGTGAGCTGTTCGGCCTCGAGGAGGCCGCCGGGCCCGCCGAGGAGGCTGCCCCGGCCGAGGTCCGGCAGCTGCGCCCGCGTTGACGCCGCTGCGGATCGGGACCCGCGGGAGCGCGCTCGCGCTCGCGCAGGCGCGCTGGGTCGCCGATCGCCTGGGCGTCGAGACCGAGATCGTGACCCTGAAGACCTCGGGCGACCGCGGCGAGGGACCATCGGACAAGTCGCGCTGGGTCGACACGATCGAGCGTGCGCTGCTGGGCGGCGAGGTCGCCCGCGCCGTGCACTCCGCCAAGGACGTCCCCGGTGAGCTCGCGCCCGGGACCGCGATCGTCGCCGTCCCAGAGCGCGGGGATCCCGCCGACCGGCTGATCGGCGACGTCGGCGCGCCGGGCGCGCGGGTCGGCACCGCCTCGCTTCGCCGCCGTGCCCAGCTGCTGGCCTGGCGCGAGGATCTCGACGTGGCCGACCTGCGCGGCAACGTCGAGACGCGGCTGCGCAAGTGGCGCGACGGCCAGGTGGACGGGCTGGTGCTGGCCGCCGCCGGGCTCGCCCG